>JAHEJC010000298.1 GCA_024639065.1 Lewinellaceae bacterium
CATGAATAAGCGTAAAATATTTAACGATCCGGTGTATGGATTCATAACGATTCCATTTGACATTATTTATGATTTGATATCCCATCCTTATTTTCAGCGATTGCGTCGAATCAAACAACTAGGCCTCACCGACTATGTTTATCCTGGTGCATTTCATACCCGTTTTCATCATGCTATAGGAGCACTTCATCTGATGCAACAAGCTATTCAGGTATTGAGAGCTAAAAATGTGGTTGTAAGTGATGCAGAATATGAAGCCGTTTGTATTGCGATCTTGCTTCATGATATTGGTCACACTCCATTTTCTCATGCCTTGGAAAACACTTTTTGTCCATATGATCATGAAGTACTATCCTTGAAAATAATGCATGTGTTGAACCGGGTTTTTAAAGGGAAACTTGATTTAGCTATTGAGATTTTTTCCGGTCAATATGAAAAAGAATTTTTACATCAATTAGTATCTAGCCAGCTGGATATGGATCGAATGGACTATTTGACTAGAGATAGTTTTTTTACTGGAGTAGCAGAGGGAGTTATTGGATATGATCGAATAATTAAGATGCTAACGGTGGTAGAGGGTGAGTTAGTAGTAGAAGAAAAAGGAATATTGAGTATCGAGCGTTTCTTACTATCCAGATACTTTATGTATTCGCAAGTTTATCTACATCGGACGGTTATAGCAGCTGAGCAAATGTTGAAAAAATTTCTGCAGTTATCCAATGATTTCAATGAGATTTCTGAGAAATCAGCATTGTTCAAGATTTGGAAGGGTAAAAATTTAGAAGATGACGAATTAATTCATTTTTTTGCGGAAATTGATGATTTTGACATCATCTCCCTACTTAAAAAAGCTAAGAATTCAGAAGAGAACGTCCTTTCTTTTTTTGCAGATGGACTGTTAAATCGAAGACTCTTTAAAACTATTTACAAAAATTCTCCCTTTTCGAGTGACTTTGTCTCACAATTACGTAAAAATGTCGAGAGTAAATTTCAGTCAATAGAAAATGCGCAGCAATTAGTGTTAGAGGGATCAGAAAAGAATACCTCCTATATCAGGGAAAAAGACGAGATTAAAATTTTTACAAAATCAAATGGTGTGGTTAGATTTTCTGACCTCGCAAAATATGTTAAACAGACCGATGAGCATACATTATTCTTTGTTTGTCATCCACCATTCAGTTGAAATTAATTAATTCATTATTGTTAAATGTAATGGGTGCTGACACGAAAGCAGCTCTTAAAAAATTCCAGAAAGGTCAAGGACTTTGTAGGCCAATTGGAACTGGAAACATAATAAAGCGCGGGTTGTAGGTTATTAATCCACCTATCAAATAGATAAAAAAAAAGGTGCTTTAATGAAGAAGAATCTCCGTTTATTATTCACTTTTAGAATCACTTCTGCAGTTAGTAAAACCTTAAAAGAAAAACGTATAGTAAAAGATTAATAAATGCCAAAAGCTTATATATATATTTTGGAAATATGAGATAGCGAGTTATTTTTGGACCTTCATTAATCTTTCAAATAAAAAATATGGATACCGAAATCTTTGGACTCATTCAACAGGAACTGGATAGGCAGCGGAATGGCATTGAGTTAATTGCTTCTGAGAATTTTACCAGCCAAGCTGTGCTTGATGCAATGGGTAGTTGCCTAACTAATAAATATGCCGAAGGTTATCCAGGAAAAAGATATTATGGTGGATGTGAAGTGGTGGACCAAATTGAGCAGCTGGCCATTGATCGTTTGAAAGAGCTTTTTGGTGCATCCTATGCGAATGTCCAACCTCATTCTGGTGCACAAGCAAATGCTGCCATTTTTCTTGCCATCCTTAAACCAGGTGATACTATCATGGGTTTTGATTTGTCTCATGGTGGTCATTTATCGCATGGATCTCCTGTAAATTTTTCTGGTAAAGTATTTAAACCAGTGTTTTATGGAGTGGAAAAGGAAAGTGGAATTATTGATATGGATAAGGTAAGGGATCGAGCCATAAAAAATCAGCCAAAGTTGATTATATGTGGTGCTTCAGCTTATTCTAGAGATTGGGATTATGAAACCTTCCGATCAATAGCGGATGAAGTAGGGGCTTTATTATTAGCGGATATAGCTCATCCGGCAGGATTGATTGCAGCCAAATTACTTAATGATCCATTACCTCATTGTCATATTGTGAGCTCTACCACACACAAAACCTTGCGTGGGCCCAGAGGAGGAATCATCATGATGGGTAAGAATTTTAATAACCCTTGGGGAAAACTATCCCGAAAAGGGAAGCCGATCAAAATGTCCTTTATATTGAATAGTGGGGTATTCCCAGGGATGCAGGGAGGACCGTTAGAGCATGTGATAGCCGCTAAAGCTATTGCCTTCCATGAAGCTATGCAACCTGCTTACAAAATATATGCTCAGCAAGTTATATACAATGCGCAAGCGATGGCAAATGCTTTCATGGATAAAGGATATAATATTATCTCTGGAGGGACGGACAATCATTTGATGCTTATTGACCTTAGAAATAAAGGAGTCACCGGAAAGCAGGCAGAAGAAAGGTTAGTGCAAGCTGACATTACTATCAATAAGAATATGGTGCCCTTTGATGACCAAAGTCCGATGATTACTTCTGGGATCAGAATAGGTTCATCGGCAGTCACTACCAGAGGCTTGGGTGAAGCTGAGTGCATTCGTATTGTAGATCTGATGGATCAAGTTATTCAAAATATAAATAATGAGAAAGTGCTGAGCTCTGTTAAACAAGAAGCGCGAGAAATGATGACTAATTTTCCGTTGTACAAGGAAGTCCTTCACGCATAAAAAATCAATGAAGATCAAAAACGGGGTTCTTTAAATATTCATCAGGATAGTTTATTTCCGAAAAAAATAATCCTTTAGCCGGAGCACTGTACGCCTTGGGAAGCGCTGTCTGATGCTCAAGACTATAGCGCACTTGCTCAATGGTAATTTTATTAAGGCAAACTTGCCTGCAGCAGCCGACAATCAGTCTTACCATGCCTCTTAAGAATCTGTTAGCTTGAATTTCAAATATAAGTTCGGACCGATTCGAGGTCAACACCCATTGACATTTTATGAGATGACACTTATAATGTTTGACATCGCTATTGGTTTTACTAAAAGGAAGATATTCATCATAATTTTGAAGCAGTGCTGCACATTCGTTTAAGATATAAATATCTAATTGATCAAAATGAGCATCATGAAATAAAGTCTCTTGACGAAATGGATCTTTATGTTTTCCGATAAAATAGGTATATGTCCGATCAATTGCATCAAATCTTGCATGGGCATCTTCAGGCACGCGATACATGTTCTGGATAAGTATTTGAGGTCCGATAAATCGGTTGATTCTGTTTAAGAAATTGTCCGGCAAAGGATTAGTCAAGTCAATATGTGCGAAGTAGTTTTTAGCATGAACTCCACTATCCGTCCGACCACATCCTACGATTGGGAGATTACTTGTTTCCAAAACCGTATTGAAAGCGTTTTCCAAATGTTCCTGAATAGTTAGTGCATTAGGTTGTCGCTGCCAACCAGCAAAGTGTGTTCCATTATAAGACAATTCAATGAAATAACGCAACGTGCAATGAATGATGAAGTGGTAATTTACTTAAAAAGGCCATCTGAATTGGTTCAAATGGCCAAATAATGTTTGTGTTGAAGTGTTTCAATCACCTACGACTGCATGATCTTTTGCTAATAATCCATAAGCAAACGCACCTCCGGCTAAGGCAATATCTTTGAGTAAGTTACTCATGGACATAGCCATTTGTGAGGCATCTTCACCCGCATTTATAACACCTGGAAGGTGAATTGATAAGGCAAAAATAATCAACATAATGCCTAATAACAATGCAGCAAGCCTATCCATTTTGCCGATAATAATCGAGATTGCTGCTGCCAGTAGTGCTGCTCCAGTCAAATAAATTATAAATTGACCTCCGAATGGAGCCATGGCAGCCATATCAGCCGCGCTCATGAAATGCATGATGCCAAAAACGGCTAGCGGGATTGCAAACAAATACTTTCCTATTCCAAGTAGTCCTTTCATGTTTATAAATTTTAAGTGATCAATCGTTTTAGAAATAATAGTTTATTATTATCAAATATACTTAAATAATATTCTGCATATAAATATTATTTTTAATAAAATAGGCAATTGACGGCTTGCTGACATGGGTCCTAATCATATCGGGATTTACACCTAAAGTAAAGTAGGCGTGGGTTAATAAGATCCAGCGTGTTTAGGATTACTTGATAAATTTATAGTGCTATGAACTTAACCAAGTCTATTTCTAAACAAATAGGTATGTTTACCTGAGTTAAGGCATTTTCCTGACTTCAGAACTCAGAAAAAAAAGGAATGATTAGTAAGCCAAAGACAACCCTTGTGGTCGGAACCTTCACAAACATTAAAACATCAGCGGATATAATATATGGGTTATGGCTTGTATAATACAACTGATTATATGACAAGTTAAAATAGGTAAGGGTATCCTTATGCTGTGAATACCTTTATTTGGAAAAGGATATTCTCCACCACAATCTTCAAATGAGAAAAATTAAGCAGCTCTAAGTTTATTCAACTTGGAGGTTTTTAATTTTTTGGCCGCATAATCTTCATCTACCATAAGCTCAGTGATGTCTTTTCGTGATGGTAATTCAAACATGGCATCAGTGAGTATTGCTTCACAAATGGACCGCAATCCTCTGGCTCCGAGTGCGAAGTCTAATGCTTTTTTAGCAATAAACTCTAAAGCTGGTTTGGTAAAGGTGAGTTTTACATTCTCTAAATCAAAGAGTTTGGCATATTGCTTAACTAATGAGTTTTTAGGTTCCGTAAGGATTCTTATAAGCGCTTCTTGATCTAACGGTTCCAGATAGGTGAGCACGGGCATCCGACCAATGAGTTCAGGAATCAAACCATAAGATTTCAAATCTTGGTGGGATATATATTGGAGCAGGTTTTCTCGATCTACGCGCTCTTTTTCTTCAGAATTAAAACCAATAACTTGAGTATTTAGTCTTCTGGCAATTACCTTTTCAATTCCATCAAAAGCGCCTCCACAGATAAATAATATGTTGGATGTATTAACGGTTATTAATTTTTGTTCAGGGTGTTTTCTGCCACCTTGAGGCGGAACATTTACTTCAGTACCCTCTAACATTTTTAATAAAGCCTGTTGCACTCCTTCGCCGGAGACATCCCTGGTAATTGATGGATTATCATTTTTTCTCGCGATCTTATCCAATTCATCAATATATACAATTCCTTTTTCCGCTGATGGGACATCATAATTACAGGCTTGAAGAAGCCTACTCAACATGCTCTCTACATCTTCACCTACATAACCAGCTTCTGTAAAAACGGTTGCATCAACAATCGCAAAAGGCACTTTTAGGTATTTGGCTATTGTGCGCGCAAGCAAGGTCTTACCCGTTCCGGTTCTACCCACAAACAGTATATTGGACTTTTCTATTTCTACTTCATCAATCTTGTCTTGTTTCAGTCTTTTATAATGATTGTAAACGGCTACTGCAAGAAATTTTTTAGCTTCGTCCTGCCCGATCACATATTCATCTAAGTGATCACTGATTTGCCTAGGGGTAATTTTATCTGGAAGTCGATATTCCTGTTTGCGTTGTTCCTTGTTGAAATTCAATTCATCCTCAATGATATCTTTGGCTTGTTCTACACAAACTTCACAGATATGACCATCTATTCCAGCGATCAAAATAAGTGCTTCATTCTTGTCCCTTCCACAAAAAGAACAACGATAATTTTCTGAACTTGATTTCATCCAATAAAAAATTTTGAGTAGTCTAAGCTTTTCATTCTTTACAAAGATAGATAAATTGACAGGAAGATGCTTACAAAGGTGTTCTTCCCGGCAGATTAAGATATAAATAACAAATATCTTGCCTACGTGGTTTTTCTCTCTGCTCGATCCAAAACTTCGTCTACCAAACCATATTCTTTGGCATCAGTAGCGGTCATCCAATTATCTCGGTCGCAATCTTTTTCAATTTGATCATATTTTTGACCAGTATGGAACGCTAAAATTTCATATAATTCAGCTTTCATTTCTTTAATCAGCTTGTAACTGATCTCCATATCTGAGAACTGCCCTTGCATTCCACCAGATGGTTGATGAATCATAACTCTACTATGCTTCAGGCAGGTCCGTTTTCCTTTGGTTCCAGCAGCTAGCATAACGGCCCCCATTGAAGCAGCAAGGCCTACACAAATTGTTCCAATATCCGGCGAAACATATTGCATCGTATCATAGATACCCATGCCTGCAATCACTGAACCCCCAGGACTATTGACAAACATTTGAATATCCCGTTTTGGGTCTGTTGATTCTAAAAATAACAACTGAGCTTGAATTACATTTGCAACATAGTCATTAATCGGGACACCCAGGAAAATGATCCTATCCATCATTAATCTTGAGAAAACATCCATCCCCACGACATTAAGCTGTCTTTCTTCAATTACCTGAGGCGTAAATCCATTAATATTTGGCACCGTAGTATCCATATATTTTTCCAAGTGCATAGAGCTCATACCCATATGCTTGGTTGCATATTTAACAAATTCATTCTTATGGAACATAATTATCTTTTTTGTTTGAAAGTAAAGTAAAAACAATTAATGAGACGAATTGATTAATGATTTTACTTTAAAATGAATTATTCTTCTTCAGAGCCAACTAATTCGGCTACCTTATTTTTATTTTGTTCGTCAGCAAGTAATTTTTCAAATTCAGCTAAATCAATTGGTTTTGGATCGATGGTAATCTCACCTTCCATGGATTCATAAAGCTGATCAAACAATAGATCTTGGTATACTTTTTCCACTTGTTCTTTATTTTGCATCATTCGGTCAATTGTTTCAACTACAAATGGCGCATTCTGATCTACGTTGGCTCCGAAATAACTTGTAATCTGAGCTTTAAATACATCCTTAATTTGTTCTACTCCAATATCAATGTTGTATTTATTTATTAGCTTATTGCGGATAAGATTCCACCTTAAATTTTCTTTAAAAGGCCCGAATTCACTATCGACTTGATCAGTAGAAACTTCAGGATTGCTCACCAACAACCATTTTTTAAGAAAAACTTCAGGTAATTCTAAGGTATTTTTTTGTAACAAATGATCTTGAAGATCCTTGAATAAAAGCACATCTGCTTGTTTTCCGTAGGCATCTAGGTAAGATGCTTCTATTTCACCCCTCGCTTTCTCTTCGTTATCCACACTGTCTTTGCCAAATGCTTGTTTAAAAAACTCTTCATCCATTTCGGCTAAAGCCATGCGACGGATTTTAGCTACCTTTCCTTCAAAGAAATTACCAATTTCTTTTTGTTCATCTTCATCCAAATTTAGGTAGTGTTTATTGATGAATTTTTGGTCCGTGTTTTGTTCCAGATTCGTTAAGTCTACCTGGACTGAATATCCTTTCTTTTTGCCTATCAATTCACTCTTCAACTTATCATCTGCCAGCCGATCAATAGAGACTGAAAAGTAAGTGTCCCATCCTTTGGGTTTCACTTTTCCGTTTTCCAATTCTTTTGCGTCCAAGTCAATTAGGTCTTCAGCCTCAATTTCTCCTTCCTCAATTTCCTCATATTGACCCATCCGTTTTCTTAGCCGATCCATTTCTTCCTCAATTTTTTCGTCTGGGACTTTAATCACATATTTGGGGAAAGTATCTTCTTTGCTCAGTCCTTGAACCTCAAACTCTGGACTTAAACCAATTTCAAATTTATAGGTAAAATCTTCGAGGGATGATGGATCCAGTTCTTTCTCCTTTTGGTCATCACTGGGAATCGGTTGGCCTAAAGTGTTTATTTTATTTTCAGTCAGGTAGTTATTAATCCCTTCTTCAAGTTTTTTCTGAATAATTTCTCCCAATAATGATTTTCCAAACATCCTTTTGATTACACTCATGGGTGTTTTACCCTTTCGGAATCCTTTTAGTGAAGCTTGCTGTCTATATTTACGAAGTTCATCCATAAATTCCTTTTCAAAATCATCCTTATGAATGGTCAGGGTGATTTCTTCATTAAACGGGGCCAGCTCCTTTCGCTCTATATTCATATATAATATTGATTAAAAATTGGAAACACAAGCAATTAGGGCATTATACAGCTGCAATGTTTTATCTGCGCTAAAGGTTGGTTTTTTGAAGATGATCAAATCTATTTTAATAAAGTGTATGAAAAAGATCAGGGAAATAAGTTTCAAACCTACTATTAGGGGTAAACTTCTTTTACCTTTTTAATTAATGTGGTGGTGGACTTCCTTCGATAAACTCAGGGTAAACCCTTCGATTAGTTCAG
>JAHEJC010000299.1 GCA_024639065.1 Lewinellaceae bacterium
CGATACTAAACTCCTAATTCCAGCAGAAAAACATAAGAGTTACATTAATACAATACCGAAGAATTGAATCTGGACGCTAACATTTTAAGTCAGTACAGAACCATATTGAATGTAGCCCTCCTCAAGAAAAGGTGGGCTGCTTTTTTAGGGGGTCGATTGAGTTGATATTAATTAATATTATTTGATAGGGCTTGACAATGCAAGTTTCATAAGTACCTGAAAAACAAAACCCTTGCCAACTAACCGTTAACAAGGGTTCTTAACTTAGTAGCGGAGGCAGGACTTGAACCTGCGACCTTCGGGTTATGCTTACCAGCTACAGCTTTAGCTGCTTCCATTAAAAATGGAATTTGTGGTCTGGACTTTCCCTTCACCATATCAAATAATTGACTTAGGTGTTCGCCATCAAGTCTCTACACCTTTCCCAAATATATGGGACTTGGCTCGGGATTACCATACTAAAGGTTTCCCCGAATTTGACGAAATTCATTCAGATCTTTCGAACTGAACAGCCCGGGTTGAAATTAAGGTCCATGCTTCACGAAAATCAACTGATCGTGGTTTGCGTTGTCGCTTTACAGATTCGACTAAGTGTATTTCGCTTCTGTAACTAATGAAAACATCAACTGGAAATACATAGAATACATTTAATTCTTCGATAAAGGCAAGGCAAAAATCAAAATCATTGGAGTTATATCTAGATTTTTTATAATGCTCTCTATTTGTTTTGGATTGTCTGTTGTCAATCACATAATTTGATTTTTTTGAATCATACCATGCTGACTTCACTTGAATCTTTAACAATTCACCCTCAACGTCAAATATTAAATCATAAGGTAATCGGTCACCAATAGGTTTGGAAACACCCCAGCCAAACTTTAAAGCTTGTAAACAAGCAGCTTGTTCAGCTATATCACCTTTGAGCTTTGTATTCATGCAAACAATAATTTCAAAATAATTGAGCCCGACGAGCTACCAACTGCTCCACTCCGCGATATAAATTTTAACTTTAAGCTTCTAGATTGATATGGATACCAATAAATCTAGTTTCTATCAATCTAAAAAGCTTAAAATTTAATGGAGTAATACTACTTCTTTAAGTAGCGGATGGCAAAAATACAATTTTTTTGGACATTGGTGTATGTAATTAGTTGATTTAGTTTTTCGACATCAAAGCGCTTGAATGAGGCATGATGATATAGACTTAAGTTGATAGCTGAATTCACGGGAATTAGAAATCAGCAGGTATTCTCAAATATGCAGGTCGAGATTTGATAAACTAGAATAAATATCCAACACCTATTTGTATGTTTCGGTTTTTGGAAGACACATCTCCACGAATAATACCATCAATATCCGTATGAATAACGTCATTTATATCAGTCAATCCATGGTTGTAAGCCAACATTCCATATAATCTATCCAGATATACCCTGGCAGCAAAGTAAGCACCAAAATCACTATTCTTGATTGACTCTTTGGTTTTTGACCAGCGCTGATCATTCCAGCTTATTCGCTCATCTAGTTTTACAGAAAATGAAGGTCCAATTGCTGCTCCAAGTATCTTAAACAGTCTAAATTCGATTTGAGGATTGAGTTCGACATATGCATATTTGTACTTAATGTTGTCATCCATTTCGTTATCTATTTCGCTTCCTTTAACAGAATAATTTATATCACCAATAATAGAGAGACCTTCCCAAGAAATCCTTGGACTAATCCCCACAAAATAATTGGTCACCAGTTTGGAAACACTCTCTTCAAATATATTCTGATCAAGTTGAGATAAATTTATTCCAGTTTGAATCCCAAATTCAAATTGAGCAAAAACTGGAAAGTTTAGTATTGAAATAGTACAGACAAGCAAAACGGATTTCATATAACTAATGTATAGTTTGATGTATAACTCTCCTTCTTGGGTAAATGGTGTAATAAGATACTTCTTTCTAATCAATTTTAACTTTTGTGATGTATCTTTGCGATTCCTTTTTCATCAAAAAATTAAGTATTATGAATCCAGTATATATTCTATCAGCAGTAAGGACTCCTATCGGTAGTTTTGGAGGTCAGTTAAGTGGTTTTTCAGCTATTCAGTTGGGATCAAAAGCGATCCAAGGTGCACTGAAAAGTGCTGGTGTCAAGGCTGATCAAGTTGAAGAAGTATTTATGGGAAATGTGTGCTCGGCCAATTTAGGGCAGGCACCTGCTCGTCAAGCAGCCCTGGGTGCTGGAATAGGCAACAACGTACCTTGTACTACGGTAAATAAGGTATGTAGTTCTGGAATGAAATCGGTGATGTTCGGAGCTCAAGCAATCCAGCTGGGCCAGGCTGATTGCATTATGGCTGGAGGCATGGAGAGCATGTCTAATATACCCTATTATATGGATAAAGCGAGGTGGGGGATGAAATACGGTGATGGCAAGATCATTGATGGTTTGGCAAAGGATGGACTAACGGATGCATATGATCATATGGCCATGGGTATTTGTGCTGATCGGACAGCCGAAAAATATAATATTTCTCGGGAGGCTCAGGATGCTTTTGCAATCGGCTCTTATAAAAAATCGGCAGCGGCAACTGCTGCAGGTAAGTTTAAAAATGAAATTGTTCCTATAGAGATTCCTCAAAGAAAAGGGGATCCGGTGGTAATGGATGAAGACGAAGAATTTAGAAAAGTTATGTTTGAAAAAATTCCTGGTTTAAGACCCGTATTTTCAAAAGAAGGTACGGTTACCGCGGCGAATGCATCCACTATCAATGATGGCGCATCGGCGATATTATTATGTAGTGAGAAAATGATCAATGAATTGGGTCTTACCCCAATTGCCCGGATTGTCAGTTATGCGGACGCTGCGCATGAGCCGGAATGGTTTACTACGGCACCAACCCTGGCTGCACCAAAAGCACTGAAGCGAGCAAGCCTTTCCCAAGACCAGATCGACCTGTATGAAGTCAATGAAGCATTTGCCGTAGTACCGATGGCCTTTAATCAAGAATTGGGTATTGATGAGTCCAAAGTAAACATCCATGGAGGAGCTGTATCTTTGGGTCATCCCCTTGGTGCTTCCGGAGCAAGAATCATTACCACGCTTACCCATGCCATGAAACAACAAAAAGGGAAGTACGGACTCGCTACCCTTTGCAATGGTGGAGGAGGAGCAAGTGCTGTTATCATTGAAAATATATAAAGTAAATACTTTATACGTAAAACTTTTACCTTTAGCAAAATATGTATATAACTTAACGTTATTTGGTTTATCTAATAATATTTTTTCAAAAAAAATAATATTTTTATTCTACCTTTTGTGGCTATCTATTTTCATTCCGTCTAAAGAGTAAATAATACAAAACACTAAATATTTTTGTCCTCTTCCTTCACCTGATCTAATACTTAGAGCCGTACCTATTATCTCCAAGTACTTAGCACTTGTCCAAATTAGAGCACTTGTCCAATAACTAGTTTGTTGAATTAAATTTTAGTTGATGAAAGACTGGGAATTTATGTCATACGTTTCCCAACTGGTAGATGTATGCTTTGCTGATGTGGACGATGAGAAGAAATACACTTTGATGTACACACTAGAAAAAGATGAAAGTAATTGGATTATTGATCAGGTAGATTCGTTTTTTGATAAAGATTCATTTGATGTGGATAAGAAAATTTTCTATTTGGAAAAATCCGTTGACAACTCCGCAAGATATGTGGATGGTGATGCTTAAGGCTCTCTGAGAAGAAGCCTCGTTTTAAATGGGACCAAGATGTAAAGGTCCCATTTAAAATAGTGTTTATGGGTAGTTGACATTTACTTTTAAGTGACCTGGTGAAAACCGGGTCACTTTTTTATAATATTTTTACTTTATTTGCCTTTGCCCTGTAACAATACAACTACGGTATAAAATAAGATCTTTACATCCAACCCTAAGCTCATATTTTCCAAATATAAAATATCAAATTTCATGCGTTGAAGCATTTGCTCAACCGTGGAGGCATATCCAAACTTAACTTGTCCCCAGGATGTGATACCAGGACGTACTTTGAGTAAATGCCTGAAATAGGGATTATGGGGAAGTATTTGATCAATATAGAATTTTCGCTCAGGTCGTGGACCTACCAGAGACATATCCCCACGAATAACATTCCAAAATTGGGGTATCTCATCAAAACGGTACTTCCGCATAATTCTTCCCCATGGAGTACATCGTTCATCATCGACATGAGACAGCTGGGGTCCATTTTGTTCAGCCCCCACATACATTGACCGAAATTTTAAAATATTAAAGGGTTTGCCATTGAGCCCGATGCGTTGTTGAGAAAAGAGAATTGGCCCATTGGAGGATAGTTTCACTCTCAACGTTATATAAGCTATCAGAGGAGACAATATGACTAAGGCAATTATACTGAGAATTATATCCATGATACGTTTGATAATTTTCTGCCAGGTAGGCATAAGTCCTTGTTGGATTTCTATCAGAATCGCACCATAAAGATGATTCATCTTTACAGTGCCCAACATAATATCGTACATATCCGGAATGATTTTGACCAACACTTGTTCATCATAATCAAAAAGAACGTTTAGTATATCTTGTAAACGATTGTGTTCAGAGGTTTCGATAGCTATGATAGCTTCTTCAACTTGATCATTTTCGATAACTTTCGGGAGATCTTCAATTTTACCCAAATTGGGAAGAAAGTTATTCAGATAGTTTTTACTATTACCGTTAGAATCAATAAATCCTATGAAATCATGACCCAATTTCTTAGGCCGGGAATTTATGTCATGAAATAAGTCAATGGCTGTTTGATCACCACCGATCATCAGGGTTTTGTAACTGACCTCACCACGTTTCAATCTTCTACTTGCTTGGGTAAGCAGAATCATTCTGGACGAAATGGTAAATAAAAAATGGAAGCAAAAGAGTGCTAGAAATGAGTGGTAGTATGTTTTATAATTATCAATGAAGTCATCCAGGATTAGCGTGAAAAATAAAAAGATGACCCCCATGAAAGAAAGAAGGAAGGTCCGGCTAATGGTCGCTAGCCTGGAGAGTCGATATATATCCTTGTATTTATCAAAAATATAGTAAAACAAAATCCAACCAAAAGGAATAATGATAATACCTGTGTAGAAGTTCGTATCAATGATGTCTTCAATAGGAAATGAGCCCGATTCGATGTATTTTCGATACACAAAAAATGCAGCCCATGCCAACGCAGCCATGAAAAAATCACAGAAGATGTATATCCTGGTATCTCTTACTTTGCGGTTAATACTCATGCTAGAGATGGAGCCATTTTATATTATCAAGATAAATGTTTGAAGTAGAAAAAGCATCGTTATGTGCTGCTTTTAAAACTAGTTGATAAAACTCTAATTGAGAGTTTTGAATTTCCGTGGTGAAGTTAATATATATTTTGTTCCAATCTTCTTTTGGTCGTATAGCGATTTTATAACTAGTAACTTTTGGGACGTTTGCTGACCACCCAATTAATCCTAATTGAAATTCAATATTAGTTTTATAATGTAGTTCCACATATACAGGCGACCCATCTGTGGGGAACCCTCTCTTTCCGTCTTTATTTGAAACCTCAATTACTGGATGAAGTTCGTCCAGCTGGATAAAACCAGCATTCTTTTCTAATCCGGGAACAATGGAAATAAATGTGAGTGAGTCCGCATCAATATCGTTAGTAAATAAAGTATTGGTTTCGAAATCATCAATCAATCTGAATACGGCAGATTCTTTATATCGAAATATTGGGGTGGACCTGGTTATTTCACCGGATCTAAGTGTAAGATCGGTAGTATAAGGCTCAAAAAGAGGATAGATTACTGGTGTTTGCTTTATTCCATTATCCAAAATTCCTGGTAATAATAGCAGGTTGAAATTTCCAAAAGACATTGAATGAATCATGGCTGGAAGCTGAAAAGCACCTGCAAAATATTCATCTTGGTAGGCAAATAACAAAGAGAATTGCTGGAGATCCGTACCCTGTTCGATACGGGATTTTATGGTCACATTGGGGATTTCTATCTGAGCAGGACGTGGATCTAATTTTTGATCACATCCATACCAAATTACGAGGACGAAGATTTTCCAAAAATATGTAAAGGTGCATTTCACAAAATCAAAATTTACTGATGTTCTCAATTTTTAGGACCCGACTATTGTAACCAATAATAAAACTGCAATTTATAAATGACCAGTAGTAAATGCTCTTTGCTTACACCTGATATAGAGTAAACGACCAGGAAGTCCCAATTGCTTTGAACATACCTGTAATGTATTATTAATTTTTAATTTTACTAATCGAATCATCAACGCATTGCGCAATGCGTTGAGCTATTTGCATAGATTTATATGCATCCAATGCACTAATAATTACCGGAGTATTTTCTTTTATGGCTTTATGGAAATCCTTTAGTTCTTCTAAAATTGCATTGGTAGATTTTATCTCTGGCATCTTAATTTCAATCCATTTCTTTCCATTTCCGGTTTCTAATTCAAATACATGGTCACTTTTAGGGGCTTCGTTATGCATATCGACAATTTGCAATTCTTTCTCAAGCATGTCAATACTTACATACGAATTGGGTTGGAATAATCTCAGTTTACGCATATCTTTTAAAGAGATTCTACTTGCTGTCAAATTGACAACACATCCATTTTCAAATTCTATTCGGGCGTTACAAATATCAGGGGTATTGCTTACTACAGCAACACCATTGGCATAGACCTGAACAACTTCAGATTTTACCAGTGTGGTAATCAGGTCTAAATCATGAATCATAAGATCCAAGATGACCGAGACGTCAGTTCCTCTTGGGTTAAACTGGGCCAAACGGTGTCCCTCAATAAACATAGGATTCATTTTTGAATTCCTGACAGCTGCGGAAAAAGCAGGATTAAATCGTTCGACATGACCTACCTGAATTTTGCAATTATTTTGTGTGGCAAGTTCATGTAATTGAAGCGCTTCTATGGCAGCGGTTGAAATCGGTTTTTCAACGAATACATGTTTGCCTCTGAGTAAGGATTTTTTGGCAATCGAAAAATGCGTACTCGTGGGTGTCACGATGTCCACTACGTCACATATATCTAATAACTCATCGAGTTTTGAATATACCGGCACCTCAAACTCTTTTGCAATATGTTTGCGAACACTTTCATCCACATCACATACGCCCACTAATTCAAAATGTTCTATTTGTTTAATGCACTTGATATGAATTTTACCAATATGCCCTGCTCCAATTACGCCGATCTTCATATTACTTCGAAGTTAAATTATTAATTTATTAATGAGATTAAGTTCAATTTTCCATTTTTACCTCCAATTTGTCTAACGATAATACATCAGAATGGCTCCAAAAGCAGTAATTAAAAATATGAGTACACTTGCCATTTTAATTGAATATCGAAGATGGGATACAAAAGTGTTAATTTCTTTTGTAAAATCGGGATATCTGGGAAGGATTTCAGTCTCTAAAAGTGATCGGTTGAAGATATGCTTTGCACCAAACTCTATTTTATTTTGGGCTAAAACCTTATACACCTGCAAAACTTTTACCCTGAAATATATATTGACAAATAACATGGCCACAAATAATCCAATCACAATTGAGATGAGGAGTATATACATATTTAACTAGGTCCATTTTAAAAAATGTTGTAATATCGAAAATCAAATTTGATTATCGTCATTTTAAGTTTAAAAAATCAAGGTATTAAGCTGACCATTGTTGTCTAACCAAAACGCTATAGATAGTCATTAATAATGTTTTCGAAGAGCTCTTGTTTACCACTCTGCTTTTTCGGATTATCCTGGTCAAGAGCAATCCTTTTAAGGTCCTCCAGGGTAAGCTTTCCTTCTTCGAATAGTTGACCGTCACTTGAATCAAAACTGTTATAGCGATCTCTGCGCATATGAGTAAAAGGTGATTTTTCCAATATCGTTTTTGCTACTAAAAGCGCTCTGGCAAAAGCGTCCATTCCACCAATGTGAGCATAGAACATATCATCTAAATCGGTCGAATTCCGCCGCACTTTTGCATCAAAATTTATACCTCCACCTTGTAAACCGCCTGCTTGCAGGATTACCAGACAGGCTTCTATCAGCTCATATACATTAATCGGGAATTGATCGGTGTCCCATCCATTTTGATAATCTCCTCGATTCGCATCAATGCTGCCTAACATATCGGCATCTGCTGCTGTCTGTAATTCATGTTGGAAGGTGTGTTGTGCCAAGGTAGCATGATTGACTTCAATATTGAGCTTAAAGTCATCCTGTAATCCATAATTACGGA
>JAHEJC010000300.1 GCA_024639065.1 Lewinellaceae bacterium
ACTAACATTTTTATGTTAATTCAACAAAAGAAAAAGAACCAAAAAGAAAATACATATAGTAATAATAGTAATATGATAATAAATTATCAATTACAAATCTAAAGGGCGGGCAGGTAGGAGTGTCTTAAACTATGGGCTGTTACCTCTTTGCTTATACCCGACAGTTTGACTGTTTGTTTCATGGCCCATTGAACACCCCTCGCTGATAAAGCAGAGCCAATCACTTTGCCATTGAATAGATATACTTTTGGATGATAAGCCTCAATATATTTTTTCAAACCTCGTACCATCAATTTACTCAAGGGAACATACCTATCCTTATTATATTTAGTTTGTCGGATATGGATCAACATGCGATCATAGTCAATGTCAGAAAGCTTGAGATTACGAGCTTCTTTACTCCTCAGCCCTGCTGAGTATATCAAGCTAAGCAAGACTCTATGTTTTAGAATTCTCCCACTCTTGAATAATAGTTTGCACTCTTTACGACTAAGTACAACAGGTAATTTGTTTTCTCTTTTTAAGCTTGGCAACTGCATGATCCTATCTTCAAGATCAAAAATCCTGAATAGAAACCGTAAGCCATATACAGTATGCTTGAAGTAAGATTAGAAGGCTTTTGCTTTGTTAATAAATGTTGTAAGTATCCCTTGATCTGTTCCTCTTCCAAATGGATCGGATTTTGCTTAAAGTATAAACTGATGTTTGCAATGCATCTACCGTAATTAAGCAGAGTAGAGTTAGACAATCCACCAAGAATTACTTTTTGCTCAAGCTGAGCGAACATTGAAGAAAATCCATTAACCTGCCTACCAAGGTACGCAGGCAGGTTTCATTTTTAGCACGATCTATGATCCTGCTACTCTTAATTTTTTCCATGTCTATTATAATTTTGATTAAATACTTTTAGACATGGAAAATTTTATGCTAGAATGGAAACCGTCACCTTTGGTGACTTAATTCAACAAAGTGCATAACGTCCATGTCGGGCAAAAGCCCGCCACAGGCAGGTGTGCAGAGCGTTATCTTTCAGCAAAGCATATAAGATAAAACTTTCCCAATAAGGAAACTTTGTTTATCTTTCTGATGTTAAAGAATTAGCCATATGCGAAAGAATTTTGATGTCCTAGTTTCAGATGAGGCAAAAGCATTTATTAAATCTCTGGATTTAAAAGTCCAAAAGAAAGTCGCTTATAACATTCAAAAAGCGAGAGAGGTAAACGACCCAAAGCTGCTTAGGAAATTGACTGAGGATATTTGGGAGTTCAGAACGAGCTATGATAAACAGCAAGTCCGACTATTAGGATTCTGGGATCCGAGAAAAAAAGCAATAATTATCTGCACGCATGGCTTTATAAAAAAGACTCAAAAGACTCCGAAATCTGAAATTAGGAAGGCGGTGAATTATAGAATAAAGTATTTAAATCGTAAACAATGAAATTAACATCAATCGACAAACTCACGGATGAAATTGTTGGCAAAAAAGGAACTCCTGAACGTGATATTTTTGAATATGACTTACAAATGGATGTTATAGGAACGATGATAAGAGATGCAAGAATTAAACGCAAAATGACTCAAGGTGACTTAGGAAAAATTCTAGGTGTTCAGAAATCGCAAATCTCAAAGCTCGAAAATAATACCAAAGACTTTAGAATTGGAACGATCTTGAGAGCACTGGAAGCGTTAGGTGCGAAAGTCAAGTTAAGCGTCGAACTGGAAAAGGAAAAATTAATAGTGGCTTAAAAAGAGCCGAAAAGATAACACTAGATATCAGATCATGCTCCTTCGTCGCACGCTCGATATCAAAACCGTTGTGCTGTCATTTGAAAACCAACATTATGAAAAAATATGTAATACTTCTAATTCTATTTTTTGTAAGTGTATCTGGTTCATATAGTCAGGAAGTAATCACTGAAACCATTATTAAAAACACCTATTTAATAGATGGAAATGGAAATGAACCTGAATTGCAATCCATTAAGATAGTAAATGGAATTATTACTCAAATCGGAATATTTGAAGAACTGCGAGCAACTGAAAATACTATTATCATAGATGGTACTGGCAAGTATTTAATTCCAGGTCTAATAGATAGTCATATTCATTTAATGATGGGAGGTGATGAAAATGGACAGAAAGACTTACTGCTAAAAATGTTGAAAACTGGTGTTACTACTGTTCAAGATTTAGTAGGCGATGCAAGGGATTTGGCATTCTATTCAAAGCAGCAAAAAAGAGGACTAATTAAATCACCCGAAATATATTATGCTGCCATGTTCACTACGACTGACTTTATGAAAAAGGATTTTAGAATGGGTATGTTTCCAGATGGCCAGAATGGTGAATTACCTTTTTTGCAAGCAGTCAATGAAAACACCAATTTTAAACAGGCAATTGCTAGAGCTAATGGGACTGGGGCAACTGCAATTAAATTATATGCCGGGCTTTCAGAAAATATCATTAAAAATCTTACGAAAGAGGCTCATGATATGGGAATGAAAGTTTGGTGTCATCCAACTCAATTTCCTTTAACTGTTCAGGATATATTGGAAATAGATATTGATGTCTATTGTCATGCAGGCTTATTAGCCTATACAAGTCAAAATGCACCTTCTGAATATCATGAATGGTTTAAAAATCTTTATGACAATGACCACTACAAAGTATTCCCTGAAAGTCTTGAAATTGACAATGTTTTAAACGCAATGTTAGATCATAATACAATACTTGATGCTACTTTAGTTGCTTGGAAATATTCAGATAAAGGATTTGAATTAGCTGCCGAGATAATTAAAAGAGCCCATGAACTTGGAGTAAAAATAACGACTGGAACTGATATACAAGGGTTTCCCACACTTGAAGAATTATATCTCTTGGTAGAGGTTATTGGCCTCTCACCAAAAGAAGCGCTAATAAGTTCTTCTAAAAATGGAGCTGAAGCTATTGGAATAGAAAAAACCCACGGTACAATTGAGATTGGAAAAGTAGCAAACTTGTTACTGCTAAACGAAAACCCTTTTAATAACATTCGAAACGTTGAGAAAATCGATAAGATTCTAGTGGGAGGAAATATAGTGGATTGAGAATAAAATGCCAGCTAATAACGTCTATAAAAAATAAGGGCTTTATAGCTTAAACGAAAATGAATTTAATAATTTAAGGTCATATACAATCTGAAATGTAAATGCGTAAAAATCCGTTACTTTTCATACACTAGACCGTTTTGGCAGCAATTAAACACTTTAAAGATGAAATATCTTATTACAATAATTATCGCTCTCCATTGCTTTGATCTTCAAGGTCAAGATATTTCAAATCAAATTGATGAATATGCAAAATCATACAATAGTACAGGAGATTTTAGTGGATGTATTCAAATCTCAAAGACAGGTATAACCATTTACAAAAATTGTTATGGCAATGCAAATTATTCATTTAACATTCCTAATCAGCCCGAAACTAAATTCAAAATAGGATCAATTTCAAAGCAGTTTACCGCTGCAGCTATTCTTATACTGGAACAGGATGGAAAAATCAATACAAGTGATACATTAACTAAATTTTTTCCTTGGAGTAAAAAGACCAAAAATATCACTATTGAGCATTTATTAACACACACTTCAGGTGTTACAGATATATTTAAAATCCCCAACTTTTTTACACTTTCTTCTCAAAAGCGAAGTATTTCAGATTTATCCAAGATGATCCTTGAGCTTGATCCAGAATTTGAAACTGGTACTCAATACCAATATTCCAATGGTGGTTATGCGCTGCTTGCTCACTTAATTGAAAAACTTTCCGGAGTTTCATACCAAGAATTTTTAAGTACGCATATTTTTGAACCTTTAAACATGAATGCAACTGGTCATGGAAGAGGGAATGAAGTTATTTTCAATTTAGCAACCGGATATGATCCCAGTGGATATAGTGACTTAAAAATAACAGAATACATTGATCCCGAATTATTAAAAGGTTCAGGATCAATATACAGCACAGTGGGTGACATGCAGATTTGGATCAATTCGTTAAAAGACAAAACACTTTTGAATAAAGAATCCTATGAAAAACTTCTAAATAATTATGGTCATAATTATGGCTATGGAATTTCCTTATATAAATCGTTTGATCTATCTGTATTTGGGCACGATGGAAGAATTAATGGCTTTATTGCTGATTATTTACATTACGAAAGACCTGATATTTCAATAATAATACTTGGCAATATCCAAACTGGAGTTGCTGATTTTTTTAGAAGAGATATTGCCGCGATTACTTTGAAAAAAGATTATAAAAGCAAAGCTAAAACAATCCCACCAGCAGACCAGGATACCATAGAAAAAGAAAAATTTATTGGATCGTATTCTTTTGGACCGAATTTCAACGTATACATCGAAGACATTGAAGGCAAAATTCATGCTCGCGCCAACGAAGGAGGATATTCAGAATTAATATTGCTGAAAGATGGTAGATTTTTCAGTAGAACACTTTATTCCTTCATTGAATTTAAAACCGATGATATAGGAGTAATATCAAAAATTGTATGGACCAATAATGATGGAAATAGCTTTGAAGGATTAAAAAAATAACAGCTGCCAATAAATAGGGCTTCAATCGGTCCAACGGGCCAAGATTGAAGCCCCTGTTGAACGAAGTCGCCTAAAATTTTCTCCCTTTAGGAAAAAGCAAAGTTGAGTCCTGGTTAAATCAGCAATCCGGAGTAAGAAATTGAACCATCAAAAAGAGACATACTTGCGCACCGTATTCCGACTTAAAAAAAGTTGTTTCGAGATCTTGAGTTCGCTATATCCTTGGCTATGTAATAACAGAATTTGTTTTATCTACATGGTTTCCAATCTATTATTTGCCATGATTCTTTTTCAATCTAAGTTGGCAAGATTTAAATTTCAGTGACTCTAATTTTTAAATAATACATCCCATCTATTAAAAAATAAATGGTTCACTTTGACAATATTGGGTGGTTCACTTTGAATAATATTTAGTGGTTCACTTTGGATAATATTATTCAACCTCGTTGGAAATGAAAAAGACGATTCATTTAGGAGTTCAATATCAACAATTGATCAAACTTTTGATGGAGTCGAACTTTACCCAAGCATAGAAGAAAAAGCAGCTAATCTTCTCTACTTTGTAGTTAAAAACTGTTCATTTACCGACGCAAACAAGAGAATGGCAGCATGGTTGTTCGTCTGGTAAAGACTTGGGGTCGCCCCCTAAGCCCTTGCCGCTTAACCTGCCTGGCTTTATCTCTTTTATTGTCTTGAGTTGACATCCCTATCCACCAGAATCCCACATGATCAGTAGTTTCAACTGATTAGCAATTTTAGTATATTTATTCCTTTGAATAAATTAGTTAACAGTAGCCATTCCAGGTATACACCAGCAATGATGATGTCAGATTGGCTATCGCCAAATCCGCCACATATCGCCGAACCGGTAGGTACAATTACATGAAATGAATCATTCAAAATATCAAAAGAACAAAAGAATAAGTGGGTTGGTAAAAAGTAATTGGACTGTTACCCTTACAGCAACGATGCTTGGTGTTTTTGCTGGAATTTATCTCAATAATTTAGTTGCCGATAGAAGTTTAACCAATCAGGTAAATTTGGCCTTGACGAAAGTAGAACATGAAATTGTTAAGAACAATGAAATTTTACTTAGTAGCTATGAGTCGCATAAAAAATTCTATGATGTATTAAAATTCCTTAATACTAGTTTAGACGAAAATGGAGATCTAGTTACGAAAGCTGAAACAATGGGCGAGTTTAAGTTAAAACATCCTAAAGTATTTAATGTAGCAGATTCTGTTGTTGTGGAAGGTGAAAAATATAAATATGATGGCACAATAAATTTTAATTTTAATGAAATGCCATCCATTTCCATAACAAATATAGCATTTACAACTATTGAGAACAGTAGATTAACTTCTGTAATTGATTTTGAATGCTTATATATGCTTGCATCAATAGATAAAGTTCAAAATAGGGTGATTGATCAAAACGATAAGCTTTACGAATATCTTAGTGGTAAAAAAGATATGGGAGACAGATTTGAGGTCGTTCTTCCTCTTTTAAGACAAACAATGCAATTTGAAGAAATTTTGATTGAATATTACAAACAAAACAAAGAATTGAAAAGCTGCAAGTAACAGGATTGATGTACTTAACAGACCTGAATAAAGAGAAAGATAGGCTTCGAAAACAACGTGGGAATCAACAGATTAATTGACGTTAGTCAGAATTCGAATAAAGAAAAAGCCAATGATAAAATTCTTTCGAAATATCCGTAAGTCACTTCTTTCATAGGGTAAAACAGGCAAGTATTTAAAATACGCAATTGGCGAGATAATGTTAGTGGTTATAGGTATTCTTATCGCGCTTCAAATCAATTATTGGAATGAAAACCAAAAGGCATTCAATAAATCAAAAAACTATCTCACAGAATTTCTAAAAGACCTAGAAGAAAATTCCCAGCTAATCAATAAAAGCGGGAATGCAAATTTAGAATACCTCCAAAAAACGAAACTTGGGTTTTAGAAAGAACAAACTATACGGCCGACCAGGCTGATAGAATCTGGGCTGCTCTGGGAGGTCATTATGTTTTCTGGCCTATTAATGACAGAACCTCTCAAAAAACACAAAATGCGGGCGACTCAAAACTTGTTGGATTTGATTCTGTCTACGATAAAATAACGCATTATTTCACCAAAACCATAGATCGATACAACGAAATGCGCGAATGGGATAAATTCATGAATTTCGAAGGGCAGACCTATATGCAGGATCTGGACGAAAAACTCGAGATGAGCAATTACAGAATGGATATTTATGCACGTGAAGCGACACCAAGAAAATTCCCTGTTGCGCAAGATTCATTTGAGCAAATAAATATCCTTATTAATTTCGCAAAATCACCTAGAGGCAGGAATCATTTTAAATACAATTATACTCGACATGCCAGAGTAAAACAATTTCTTGATGAAACAAAAACTGAAACTGAAACTTTGATAACTGAAATTAGTAACGTGTTAAAAGAAGAAACAAACCAATAACGAAAGCGTACACAACGTGTATAAAATCATCCCGATAAAAATCGGTACGCTACATAAACAAACTGTTTACTTGCCACCAAAATCACAAAAACTAGTGAGGTATAGTTTAATTATGATGGTCAAAGCTTATCGACTTGACAAATAAAAGTCTTTAAATTTCCATTATCTTTACCCCGTGCAATTAAGAAAAAAAATAATTAGTCATTTTCTGTTAACCATCTATCTACTGGTTGTATTACACCATAGTGCGGCGACATCACATACTGTGGAAATTGGTAACAATTCCCAGTCAAAAATCTTCCATCAGCACGAAGACTTTAAAGATGTTCACCACGAACATCACTTTCATGTTGGAATATTTCATTTCTTGGGGCATTTGTTCGAAAATATAAATCATTCCAATCATTATGCAGATGACCATTTAATTATTATACAAGAGACTTCAAACAAAAAAGTTGTTGACTATAACAAAACAGTCAATTTCTATACCAATGAGAATAATTCGGTTCCGTTCAGCGTAGATGCAGAATCCCTACCTGACCCACCTCCTTATCATCCATTTCTATTACCTAGGTTAATACGTCCAAGTACTCCTCTGAGGGCACCTCCTAGTATCGTCTGATCTTACCTTAAAAGGGCAATTCTTGTCCTAATGGATTAGATTCTAAATTGTTAAACGAAAGAATTAGACAGTATGAAATATATATATTTCTTTGCCATATTGCTGGCAGGAATGCTCATGGCAATTGGAGGATGTCAATCACATGGTCCTGCAAAAGGAGGTCAGACACATGGAGATGATGCCCATGTTTTTGCCCCCGTTCCCGAAGAACCAGATCCTCTTTCCTTTACCATATGGACACAAAAAACTGAACTATTTGTAGAGTTTCCGCCATTAGTTGTTGGAAAAACAAGCCGCTTTGCTGCTCACTTTTCGGAAATGGAAAAATTTAAAGCTGTTGAAGAAGGTAAAGTAATAGTTCGTTTATGGGATACCAATCAAAAAATAGCTGAAAACGGCGTTCCAGAACCGTCTTCACCGGGTATTTTCCGCCCCTCTTTGTCCCCTGATAAAGCAGGTAACTATGATCTAGAATTTACCATTTTAACAGATAGTTTCTCCGACACTATTTCGATTTCTGATATTACTGTTTATCCCGATGAAGCAACTGCAATGGCTGCTAATCCTGCGGAACCAAAAGGTGATGAAGTTTCCTTTTTAAAAGAACA
>JAHEJC010000607.1 GCA_024639065.1 Lewinellaceae bacterium
TTAGACAAAGGACAGAAAAATGTAGGGACTGGCCTGGTAGGCGCACCAGAATGTGGAGATGTGATGCGATTACAAATTGAGGTAGATCAAGATTCAGGAGTTATTAAAGATGCCAAGTTTAAAACCTTTGGTTGTGGATCTGCCATTGCCTCCTCATCATTAGCTACGGAATGGCTTAAAGGCAAATCGATCCATGAAGCTATGACGATTGATAACATGGATATTGTTGAAGAATTAGCACTGCCTCCAGTAAAAATTCATTGTTCCGTTCTTGCTGAAGATGCAATCAAGGGAGCGATCAAAGATTATCAAGAAAAAAATAATATCAGCACCGAAACAAAAGAAACGGCTGAATCAGTAAAGTAATTACAAAATTAGAGTGTTGTAAGATGTTATTTGTCCACGATACAGCTAAACAAAAAATTACAGAACTCATGAGTCAGGAAGGTTTGACTGGTGAGCATTTTGTACGGGTAAGCGTTACCAGTGGCGGTTGTTCAGGACTCACCTATAATATGGAATTTGATGATGAGTCCCAGCCCAACGATCAGGTATTTGAAGATAATGGTGTTAAGGTGGTTACGGATCTAAAAAGTTTTTTATACCTATGCAATACCACACTAGAATTTTCTGGTGGACTTAACGGGAAGGGATTTTACT
The DNA here is from genome assembly GCA_024639065.1 of Lewinellaceae bacterium. Taxonomy (GTDB): domain Bacteria; phylum Bacteroidota; class Bacteroidia; order Chitinophagales; family Saprospiraceae; genus JAHEJC01. The sequence goes on from JAHEJC010000607.1 coordinate 661, forward strand.
TTAATAATCCCAATGCTGCCCGTACTTGTGGGTGCGGAGAGAGTTTTGCCGTCTGACGGATAGTTCCATTAACTGGCTATCGATAACATTCCATACCTGCTTACCCGTTTGGGAACGATCTGAATAAGCCCATATTCAAATCCCTTTCTTACCATTACCGCTGAATTATTGGCCTCCAGTTTCAACATCATATTTTTGCGATGCGTTTTGACGGTGTTATTACTTATGAATAAGGCTGACGCAATTTCCATAGTGGAAAACCCTTTAGAAATCATATCCAGTATTTCTTTCTCTCTGGTCGTAATCTTTCGCATGATTAGATTATTTGGTTTTTAGTTAATTTGTTGTTTCAAAAGTCAACTATTCCAATTAATTGTTTCCCATCCCTAAGGATAGTTTTTAGTTCCTTTTCAACATAAAAAACCACCCTTACCGATAGTTCATATTAACATGTCCGATGGCATTTTTGGAAATATTTTGAATCGAGTCAAACTTACTATTTCACATGTGAATCTGACTAAGCCCTTTATAGTAATCCCTATTTTGGATGTAAAGAATAATCAGCAGGCTGCCGAATGGATCCAAAAGTTATTAAGAGATCTGGATCAGTTGATGACAACTCATTTAAATCATTCGGACCAATAAGCGAATTCTAAAAGAGAAGATGCCAGTACTTCAATAGATCAAATCAGCAATTCAATTCAACTAATTGGTGAAACGATCCATGTTGTTCTGAAGCCATGACACCTTGATATCAGAGGCTTGCTTAATATCTGGGATCCCTGACAAAAGGCAACTTGGCCATCTTCTCCACCTCTATACTGGGGAAGTCGAAGTCATCGACAACCTTTCCTTGCAGGAGGTAACACCCGGCACTTTTAAATGGATACCTCGCCAAGACCGTTGGGAAATGGGTGGTGTCAAAAAAGTGCCCTTCATGATCCAGCCAGGTGCCAAAATTCATCAGCTTCCTATTGACCGTGGTTACATGCTTTCTGGTGACATAGTAGCCCACCATTTTTACTGTTTTACCCACATACGCTTTCAGGTTTTTTGCTATGAGATCACCCCGGTAAGTGGTCTGGAGCAGATCAAATGGAGAGCACAGTGGAAATCCCAATAATTCAATTTCATCGAAGGCTTGTTCATACATTGTCTCTTTGAGTACCGGTAATTCTAAAGATTCAGTTAATCCATCACTAAACAGCATGGCGGTAAGGTGGTGTTTGCTCTGGGGACTGTGTGCGGTATTTTTTTCCCACATCAGCTCATATTTGTTCAACCCGGTAAACCGCAAAGCACCGATGCGGATCAATAATTCGAGTGGTTCTTTCCCGATATCCATACGGTTTACGAAATCGTCGAAGCTGCGATATAGGCCATTTTGTATGCGCTCTTCTACCACGCGCTCAGCGATACATTTTTTCAAAGAATGTATGTGAATCAAACCAATATATAGCTGGTCGTCATAGATGGTAGTGAGATAAGCGCTTTGGTTCACACAAGGAGCTTGAATAGTAGCGCCCTGCATACGTGCTTCATGCACATATACTTGCGTCCGGTAAAATCCTCCAAAATTATTAATGACGGCGACCATGAATTCCAAGGG
>JAHEJC010000301.1 GCA_024639065.1 Lewinellaceae bacterium
CAGACCCGATTGTAAGGATAATCGACGATTGGGTAACCAACCGAAATTTGGCTTTGATTTTTGAAGTGAAAGTAGGTAAAGGTAAATTGCTGGTTTCAGGGATTGACTTGCAAACAAAATTATCAGAAAGACTTGAAGCAAAACAATTGTTATACAGCTTGAAAAAATATATGATCAGCGAAGCATTTAACCCAAAAATAGAATTAGAATCAGAGGAAATGAAGCAATTATTTGTTTACTAAATTGAAGGTTATCATTGGAAGCGTGATTTTGGTCCTATTACATCGATCATATTAGTTAAAATAATAATTTATTTTTAACTCCGCAGATGGAATTTTGGACAAATAATTAATCCAGAACATATACGGTATGAGTAATGTCGCCAAATTTTTGATACTATAAAAAAAATGTAAAAGCATGAATCCTAAAGTGGATACTTATTTAATTGACGGCTGTGGACGTTGCCCTCTTTATCAGACACCCCAATGCAAAGTCCATACCTGGCAAGCTGAATTGAAGGGATTGAGAAAATTGGTACTGGAATGTGGGCTCCATGAAGAATATAAGTGGTCTCAGCCTTGCTACACGTATCAGCGTAGTAATGTCCTCTTGGTTTCAGCCTTTAAGGAATATGCCTTTATCTCTTTCTTTAAAGGATCTTTGCTGAAGGATCCATATGAAATTCTGGTAAAACCTGGGAAAAGTTCCCAGGCTAGCCGCCTAATCAGAATCACCTCGGCGTTGCAAATTGATGAAATGGAATCCATCATAAAGGCCTACATACATAAGGCTATTGAATTAGAAAAAAAAGGATTGAAAGTACAATTCGAAAAGAATTTGGAACCAATCCCTGAAGAGTTACAAAAAAAGCTTGATGAAGACCCTGACTTCAGGAAGGCTTTTGAAGCATTAACACCGGGACGGCAAAGAGGCTATATTCTTCATTTTTCACAGCCCAAACAATCAAAAACCAGGGTGGCAAGAATTGAAAAGTGTATGTCGAAGATTCTAAAAGGCGAGGGATTAAATGATAGTTACAAGTCAATGAAAAAATAGAATGATATTAAAACAGAACTTGGCAAACTTTTGTGGAGCTAAGTTAATAGGCCACAATCTGAGTTATTCTTTAACCGGCCTAACTGTACATGCAATTTCTTTAGTTTCTTGTTCGCGCATGATTTCAAATTTTAGGTTGTCATCCCAGTTGACATATTGCAAGAATTTTTTAATCGAGAATAGATTTTTAAAGGATTGTCCATTAATAGCTAGTATAATATCCCTGGAACGCAAACCATTTTCATAGGCAATGGTGCCAGGGAAAATGCGCTGGATGAGAAATCCGTTTTCATCTTTTTCATCACTCAACGTAATGCCTAGCGAAGGAAATTTATCTTTTTCTGTTTCAGCCACTCCCCATAAATAATCGCCGTAACTTCTAGACACAATTCGCTGGGGTGATCCATCGCCCATACCCATTCCGTGAGCACTGGTTCCCTCATCTTCTTTTGTTGCTTCTATGTCTACCGGAACGATTGATGCAAAGTTTAAGTTACTACGATTTTTGAGGACCCGGCCTATACCCAAATTGTATATCACATGCCCACTCCCGGCAAGTAAAACCACTGTGGCATTCGGGTGTAGATAAGCAGCCTGAATAGCACCTTCACCCATAGCGCAATCCCACAAGCATTGAGCCGGATACATATTTCTAAAAAATTGAGGCATGGAAGCACCCATCCCTTCCATTAATATATTGATCAGAAATTTATGTTCGATTGTAGAGGTATCAATATGAGGTAATAATTTGATTTCTTCATTCGTCAGGCTTTGAAGTCCCCCTTTTCCGATTTTTGATGCATATTTACGATCCACATTGGCGCCATACATAGGAATCTGTTGTTCCCGTGCATAATCGAATATATCTTTATAATACCGATAATTATGTCCCCAGGTATCCAGATAGCCGGTTTGTTCCATGAATGTCTTGGGATCCGTTTGGCCGCTACTCCAAGCCGATAATTGATCATTTTGAGTAGCATTATACATCTCTAATGCCAAGACTACCGGCTTGCCGCTCTCTACCAAACCACGAATTACATCCAGTTGAAGGTCGTGATGTTGCTGATTGGTATGTGTTTCTCCAACCATGACTATTCGCTTTTGCTTTAAGTTTTGAATCATTTCATCAAAGGTAGTTTCCTTATTCGTGTTCGTGTTTACCAGTTGATCAATTTTTACGGCGGTTAAATCGTGCTTTTTATGGTCGTCACCAATAGGGAGCAAATCGGATTCAAACGTCTGAGCTATAGTTCCTATAGAGCAAATAATGCCCATGAAACACAAACTAAATTTTGTCAATAATTTCATACAATTTTAATTTAAAGGGCAATAGTTTTTATTTGGTGATTATCTAGATCAGCAATCCACAACAGCTGATTGTGGACCAGCACTGCAGCAGGTTTGTTTAGTTCATTAAGTTTTTTGCCCTGCCAGCCGGTTCCAACCAATACCTTTACTTCACCTAGCTTATTAATCTTTAAAATCCGATGTGTACCCATATCAGCAATATATAAATTTTCGTTTTCATCAATCGCAATCCCATGAGGTGTGTTCAGTGTATCTTTTAGGAGAATGGTTTCAACCTGGCCGCTAGGTCCTATTTTCCGGATAAGATGGCTCCCTGCATCTGCTGCATAAATCGTTTCTCCATTAGATACCATATCCATAACATAGTGTAAAGAAGCAGCTGTGCCCATTCCGTCCTGATTACCTGACTCACCGTTACCTACGAAGGTGCTTACAATTCCGTCTTTAATTTTCCGGATGCGTGCATTGCCGATATCTGCTACGGCGATACTTCCATCTGTACATATCAAAATAGCGTGTGGGGAACTGAATCTTGCCGAATCAGCATCCCCATCTTTGAAACCTTCCACACCCGGAACACCTGCCAAGGTGATTACTTCAAAGACGCCATGTTCATTTTTAGTCATTTTCCGGATCACATGATTGCTGGCTTCAGCAAAGTAGATAGTTTGATTTTGAGCATCGTAGGCAACTCCATGAGGGGATTCGATTTTAGCTTCAGTAGCTAGCCCATCTTGGTATCCTTTTTTATCGGGTCCGCCAACTAAAGTTGTAACGTCGCCATTTAGCTTGACCTCTCGAATAGCATGATTATAAATATCGGCAACTAATATAGAACTGTCGGTATAAGGAGACAAGCGGATCGGTTTGTGCATTTGAGCTTCCTGACCATCAGCATAACCTGCTTCACCATTTCCGGCCAAAAGCCGCATATCAATCGTTTTTGGCTGATCGCAAAAACTTATGAAAAAAGTTAAAAATGCGATTAAGATAAATATTGAATTAGTGCTTTTCATGTGAGAAAATCTATTATGCTGTAAAAGTAATTAAATATTAATTTGATCTAAGTATCAACCGATGACTAGCGGGAATCATAATATTAACCTAGGCATACTAAAAGAGAGGACCCGAACTACTTTTTGGGCATTCTAAGCCTTTTCTATAAGCTAAGTTTAAATTCGGTGGCGAGTTTTTGAATCTGACCAGTTCGCTGATTGATTTTTACAAACAATAAATCTTTCCCCATTACATCCATATTAGAAGCATTCGTGAAGTAATTAGGCCGGACCACAGAAAAAGTAAGGTCACCATTTTTTCCGGATATTTTGGCTATTTCACTTGGCTCGTCCGCTAGGATCAATGGCTCAGTTACTTCAAAATCAACGACATCGAATTGATGATCATAAACTAAGAACGCGTACCAGGTTTTGAAATAATCTTTCTCTTTAGGGTCTTTTAGGTGTTGCTCGGTAGTTTCTTCCATAGTATAAACAACAGAATGAAAATCTTGCCCTAGCTCGAAAGAACTGATATGCCTTACTTGAAAAATCGGTTGGTGCTTAAAAGAAGGTTCGACTTTGATGGGTAAATGAGTTTCAACGTTTCGGATTAGGCTGTTGTGATCAAACCAATGTAGGTTAGCTAGTAATTCAAAGTTTGAGCCTATTTGTTTCAGTTTAATAGCTGAGAGTAGGGTGTTACCATTTTCTACAGAGGCAATTAGTCCAGACTTGTATGTACTTAGGTGATCCGATTTAAATGGAATTGAAATTGTTTCATTCCCATATTTATCAATTCCTACAATATGATAATTATTTTTTTCATAGGTATCATTAATTTCATCCAGGGGGATTTCATTATAAATATAAGCAGCCGATTGGGCTGGATAGTAGAAAGAAGATAAACCGTGTGTCTCATAAACCTTTACATTTGTAATAGCCTGCATAGGTTTTTCCCAGTACAAATCTTGGGAATGAACAACTTGCCCATCAATATCAAATACCGCTAATTCCTGATTAAAGTGTTGACTGTATTTTTCCAACTTACTTTCTTTGTTAATCAATTGATGACTGCCAACAACTTTGCCGTCAATAAATGCGATAGGATCGAAATGTTTTTCCCAATAGACTTTTTTAGTACTCTGATTATAATCGATTATGGGTTCAAACATAATATCTTCCTCATAGTGATATGGATTGCCATTTTCTTCTGGAATTTCACTTTTTAGCACATTGAATTTACTTCTCACGAAACCACTAATTCGATTGTTTTTATAGATTAAAGAATTCTTATAATGATCGAAGAAATGGTTATTCGATTTACTCATTACTGAGTCCATATGTTCTTTTCCATTAACGACACTGCGGTAGTCAGCTATTATGGTATTTGGAACGGGATCATCATGGGTCGTTACTAATATAAAGCGATCTGGCCAATATTTAATATTAAATAAATGATATCGTGACTGGATCACTTGCATGTATTGATCTAATTCGATAGAACCGTGTCCATAAATCTTTACCAGGTTTTCACTCTTAGATATTAAATCAATGAGGATTAATTCTTTTTTAATAATGCAGGAAATGATCAATGAAGAATCAAGCGATTGGATATTCACCACATTTTCAATAGCAAAGGGAATTCCATTAAATGAATTTGGTAAAGTAATCGTGTCCATATCCATTGGGGATCCCCAGTTGATGAAACTTGAACAAATTAAGATTAGCAATAGATTTTTCATATTACATTTATTTATAATATCAAATACTAAGCCATATCGTGTTAATTTCGCTTGGATTTTTCAAAAATCATAAAAGTATTAACCCGAATCCATTAATTCTTTTTCGTGGATTAACCCTAATAGTGCAAATTGGTAAGCTAAAGTTGGTTTATTTCAATAGAAAATCCGGCATATCTTACCGGAGATATTTGCTGACAACTGGCCGGCCTGGGTAAACACCATCAATCAGTACACCATTTTTGATTACGGGCGTTCCGTTAATGACGACATGATGGATTCCTTCTGAGTAAGCCAGGCCCTCAAAATTTGCTTTGTCAATAATGGTTGCCGGGTCAAATATGGTAATGTCGGCATCTGCTCCTACTTGTAGCCGGCCTTTTCTCCTCATGATTGGAGACAAAGCTTCTAATCGCTGAGCAGGCATGATGGTCATCTTTTTAAGTGCTGTCATTAAATCAAGTACCTTTTCTTCCCGAACATATTTTCCAAGGATGCGACTGTAGGTCCCTGCAGTCCTGGGGTGGGCTCCCGGGGCATAGGGCATGCCATCCGAGCCAATCATGGTCACCGGGTGTGCCAATCCTTTCTGGATCCATTCTGGTTTCATCATATGGATTATGACCACGCCACCTTGCTTTCTATATTGCTTGAATGTTTCCTTCGTAAGTCGTTCACCGGTTGCTTCCCATTGAATATCTCCATAGGTAATTCCTAAAAGGTCTTGCCACCCTTCATCAAAAATAGCCGATTGCAGTGAGGTAGAGGCGGCTGTATATGGATATACTTCGGTGGTGATATCCAGGCCATTCTTTTGAGCTGCTTCCACCATGGCTAGAGTGACATCAATTTCGCCCAAGGATAAACTATTGGCATGAACAATATGTAGGGAGGCGCCTGTAGTGGTAGCGTTGCTGATAGCTTCCTGGATGCCAGGCATCTTAAAACCTCGGGTATGGGAGAAAATAGGTACTCCTTTATTTGCAGCGATGGCATATATGTTGAAAATTTCACCATGGGTTGCTCCAGGATAATAACCTACAGGTACACCTATGCCTAAAGCACCTGCACTCAACTCTTTTTCAACCAACGATTCTACACGGTTCATTTCTTCTTGAGATAGTGATTGGTATCCAGACCTACCCATATTTATCATTAACTTGTCTAAATTTGGGCTACCATAACCTTCTGCATCAATTATTTTTTGAGCTTGAGTCAAATAAGGTTGAAACGATTCCATAGCCATAGCCCTGATTGTACCATGAGGGACAGATGCTCCATAATTAACAATCGTCTTCCCTCTTTTGGATTTTATCCAAGCATCAATAAACGCAATCCCCCCTTCCAGTTCCAAAACCGTAGTAACACCATCGTGTACCTGAAATCTATGGGCGTCATGTGTCATACCATGGACGTGAGGATCAATAAATCCTGGACTCACCACTAATCCACTTGCATCAATCGTGATTTTACCATGAATATCTTCATTAGTAATTATTGAAATTTGGTCTCCAGAAATTCCAATATTTTTAGTTGCATCCAGACCGGTTTCCGGGTCCATCGCTCGGCCATTAAGAATCACAAGGTCGTAATTTCCAGTTTGTGCTATTGAAATAATTGAAGAGCATAATAGTATTGCAACCCAGCAGATTGAGTTTATGAGCATCATTTGACTTGGATTAAATCTTCAAGATACTAAATGATCGATACACTGTATAGTAAGAATAGGAGAATGAGGCTGACAAAATGTTATTCTTTATAAGCAATGCAGGTATTGCTTGTTATAACACCACTTTTACAATTTAAATATTCCATATCCAACTATAAACACCAAGAATAGGAGTACAAGAATAACGATGGGGTATACCATAATTACCATACTGGGAAGGATAAAGAATATGAAACTAATGATATCGTTAATAAGAACGGGATATTAATAAAGCATAATAATTTTCTAAAATTCATCCAAATGTTTGGAGATTTGACTAAAATAGAAGATAAATAAAATTTTGCTTGGGAATGTTAGCCAACCATATCTGATAAGTCAATTTTTGGCATTCAGCTTGGTAGCCTGGTAAGTGAGGGCTGCCACGGTAATTAATAGGATGGCTATAATTAAGATAGTTCCAAAATTGAGCTTAACACCAATATTGTAGGGAAGAAATCTTATAAAAAAAAACATTACGATTGCACAAAACAGTACGAAAATTGAAAGACCCGCTTTTTTTCTTGTATTCATATCATTAACATATTTAAAATCATAGCTTTCCGGCCAATCATTAAATAGATTCGCTCTTATTCGCAGTTGATACAAATGTTTATTAGGTTCTGAATTTCTTAAGGAAAGAGAATGGGATAAAAATTGATGTATATAACTATTCCTTATATTAGAAACTAATTAAGGATTGATTTATTGTGGCCAAATTGAGTTTAGCAATCCTAATATTAAATAGAATCGCTTCAATCAATACCAACAAACAAGAATTATGGAGAACCCGAAGTACTTTCAAGATTATATGCCTGGAAATATTTGCTTTGGTTGTGGACGAGATAATCACCTGGGACTGCAAATAAGCAGTTATTGGAAAGGGGAACAATCAATCTGCCAATGGAGTTCAGAAGAAAAATACCAAGGATGGAAAGGGATTATGAATGGCGGCATACTCGCCACTTTAATCGATTGTCATTGTATGGGGACAGCTGCTGCGGCTGCTTATCGAAATGAAGAAAGGGATTTGGGTAGTTTTCCAGAGTATCGTTACGCTACAGGCACCCTAAATATAAAGTACCTAAGACCTACATCTAATCTAGTACCTGTCCGACTTATTACAGATATAATTGAGGTAAGGGGACGAAAAGTAGTTATGCATTGTAAGGTGGAATCAGCAGGCAATATTACTGTAGAGGCTGACGTGATCGCCATTCGTGTTTATGATGCGAGTGATTTAAAAGAGGACGATTTTCATCAGGAATAGTTAAAGAATTATAAATGGTGCTTGCTGAGTCCACTCAGGAAACAATTAATATCAACTTTTATTTTTGCGATATTTCCCTACTCAATACTCCCTACTCAATACTCCCTACTCAATACTCTATATAGCGGTTAGCGCTTTTTTTACATAAACTTTAGCTAGATGAGATCTGTATTCTTCAGATGCATAATGATCACTTAATA
>JAHEJC010000029.1 GCA_024639065.1 Lewinellaceae bacterium
ACTTAAATTCAACCAGGACTTTTTTGCGGGATACTCACCAGAACGTATAAATCCGGGTGACAAGGAGCATACCGTGGAAAAGATCCTTAAAGTTACTTCTGGCTCTACACCAGAAATAGGAGAAAAGGTCGACCAACTCTATGCCTCTGTGATCAGTGCAGGGACGCACCTGGCTCCGACTATCAAGGTGGCAGAAGCTGCCAAGGTTATTGAAAACTCGCAGCGTGATATCAATATTGCCTTTGTTAATGAATTGGCCAAGATCTTTAACCTGATGGATATCGATACAGGGGCGGTACTAGCAGCGGCAGGTACCAAATGGAATTTCCTTCCTTTTAAGCCCGGACTGGTAGGTGGCCATTGTATAGGTGTAGATCCATATTATTTAGCACAGCGCGCACAGGAATTCGGATATCATCCTGAAATCATATTGGCCGGGCGAAGACTAAATGACAGTATGGGTCAGTATGTTGCTGCCGAGGTAGTCAAGTTGATGGTAAAGGAAGATATCAAGGTTAAAGGTTCCGATATTTTAGTACTCGGGATCACCTTCAAAGAAAATTGTCCGGATTTCAGAAATACGGGTGCCGTTAATGTTATTAAACACCTTATGGAATACAATGCTAATGTCAATATTTATGATCCCTGGGCGAATCCCGAAGCGGTGTATAACGAATATGGGCTTAGTACATCACAGGAATTGCCGGATAAGAAATTCGATGCAGTGGTTCTCGCCGTTGCCCATAATGAGTTTAACCAGGTTGAACTAAAAGATCTTTTGAAAGACAAAAGCGTAATTTATGATGTAAAAGGAGTTATTTCGGAGCATGTTCATGGAAAATTGTAAAATAGTTTATTTCTCAATTAATGTTTGGTAAAGGAAGTGAAATAAAAAAAGGTGCCTTACTTAATTATGCTACAATAATTCTCACCAATGTAGTAGGGTTATTATTGACACCATACATCATCATAAAACTCGGCGATTCAGAATATGGTATTTATACAACCATCGGAGCACTTATAGGAACACTCTCTGTTTTGGACTTTGGGCTGTATAATACAATAGTTAGGTTCGTTGCCAAATATCAGGCAGAAAGAGATCATAGAGAGCAAGAGAATTTTTTAGCCATAACAATGTGGATCTACATGATTTTGGCATTGATTGTTTTAATTATTGGATATGTGATTTATTTGAATCTGCAGTACTACTTTACCGCGATGAGTCCTGCCGAAGTTGATCTTGCTAAAAAACTATTCATTATACTGATTCTCAATATTGCTATAGGGTTACCGGGAAGTGCTTTTACTGGAATATGTCTTGGTTATGAGAGGTTTGTTTTCCCCAAAGCTCTGGGTATTTCCAGATATGTTATTCGATCACTTATGGTTGTTGCACTCCTATACTTAGGAGGAAAAGCTCTTGCCTTGGTAATTCTAGACACTATATTTAACATAGTGGTGATTACGATTACAATATTCTATGTGAGTAATCGCCTTGATGTTAAATTCAAAATTCACTCTCTGCAAAAGAAATATTTCAGAAATATCCTCAGATATTCTTTTTGGATTTTTATTTACAGTATTGTTGCCCAATTTCAGTGGAGAGCCGGCCATATTGCGCTCAGCAATTTTGCTACACCTGAAATTCTAGGAGTTTACGCAGTTGGGATTATGTTAGGTGGATACTATGGTGCATTTTCATCCGCTATAACTAGCGTTTTCTTGCCAAGGGCAACTCAAATGACTGTAAACCAAGCATCTGCAGAGGAACTTACAAATGAAATGATCAAACTCGGACGTATTTCTTTATTGATCCTTATGTATATCTTGGGAGCATTTGTTCTGTATGGTAAAGAATTCGTTTTGTTATGGGTGGGACCAGCATATTTGGAATCATGGATAATCGCCCTTTTAATTATGCTGGCCTATACAATACCTCTTGCCCAAGGATTTACAGGACCGTTAATCGAAGCTAAGGATAAAGTGGCATTCAAATCAAGTACATATTTAATTTTCCTTGGAATTGGAACTTTGATAGGATTTCTGCTTGGCAAAAAATATGGTGCGATAGGAATGGTCTCAGGTACTATTATCGGTTGGATTATTGCTCAAAATATCATGAATTATTTCTACTACAAAGTATTAGATCTAAATATGTTACGCTTCTTTAGAGAAACTTTCAGAAAAATAATTCCTTCACAAATCGCCATAATGACCATCGGATATTTAGTCAATATGATAAATGGTGACGGATGGATAATTTTCATCTTTAAAGGGTTAATATATTCCTTAATATTCGGATTAATTATGTTCAATTTTGGTACCATACCGTACGAACGTAATCTGATAAGACAATTGGTGGCAAAAATTAAGTAAATCTAGATGAAAAATTTACTGAGAACATTTCTATGGCGAATTCTTGGATTTGATTATAGGAGGATACAGAGGAATAATGATTATGTGTATTTGAAAGATGATTTATATACAACTTTTGGCACTAGGACTTATGAAAATGGTGCTTTGATATGGAGATGGTCTAACGCGCCAGTCAGTATTGGAAATTATTGCAGCATTGCAAATAATGTACGCTTCATTGTTGATGACGGTTTTCATAATGTATCAAAAATTACCAATTTTCCATTAATAAATAATCTATTCAATGAGTCTGAAAAATTACCTAATGGGCTCAAAACCAAAGAATATCTTAAACAGTTAGATCAAAAGAAAGGTATAATTATTGGAAATGACGTATGGATTGGGATGAACTCAATCCTTCTGCCAGGAATAAAAATTGGTAATGGTGTAACCATTGGTGCGAATAGTATAGTTACCAAAAGTTTTCCTGACTATTGCGTAATTGCTGGAAATCCGGCTAAGATTATTAAATACAAATATCCTAAAAGTCAAATAGCTGTTTTAAACCAAATATGTTGGTGGGATTGGTCTGATGAAACGATAAAAGAACGGATTATGGATTTTCATGAATCGATAGATTCATTTGTTGAAAAGTATGGTTAAATGAAGAACATTTTATTTTTTATAGAATCTCTTCAGTGTGGAGGAGCAGAAAAGAGCATCGTTTCCTTGTTTAATCTTTACAATTTCGAAAACAATAAGGTTGATCTTTTACTTCTAAATAAGGGTGGAAATTTTGAAAAATTCATACCGTCCAATGTTAATATATTGTATGTTGAGAAAAATATTTCCTTAGTTCATAGAATAATTAACAAAATACGTTATATAATACTCAATATAGCTAAGGGTAAGGCTATTCATCCTGCCCAAATCTTCTGGAGTTCTTACAAGAACTCTTTTAAGCCTATAGATAAAAAATATGACGTGGCAATAGCTTATAATCAGGGTTTTGCTACTTATTTTATTGCAGAGAAAGTCGAGGCCGATTTGAAGTACTCATGGATCAATACCGATTATGTTAAAGCAGGCTATTCTTTTGATGTGGATAAGCAGTATTATTTAAAAATGAAAAGTATCATCTGTGTTTCTAAAGAGGGTGCTGCAATAATTACCAATATCCTAGCTAGCAATCAATTGACTATACCTGTTGAAATTATTCCAGATCTTATAGATGTAGAACTCATAAAAGAATTAAGCAGTAAGGAGATAGTCCACACTTTCGATTCTGACAAGACCAAAATAATGACAGTTGGTCGTTTGGCTCACGCCAAAGGAATAGATTTAGCAATAAAGGCGGCATATTCTTTAAAAAACTATGGTATCAAATTTGTCTGGTATATTATTGGCGAAGGTCCTGAAAGAAAACGACTTAACAGATTGATAAAAAGATATGGCTTAATTAATGACTTCATATTACTTGGATTTAAGGAGAATCCTTACCCCTATATAAAGGAATGTGATATTTACGTACAACCATCAAGGTTTGAAGGTCTAGGTCTAACAGTTATTGAAGCTAAACTTCTAGGAAAACCAATGATAATTACCTGTTTTTCTACTTCAAATTCATTAATTAAGAATGGACAAAATGGATTGATCTGTGATATAACCCCTAAATCTATCTTCCTTGAAATAATAAAATTAATTGAAATGCCAAATATGGTTGAAGGTTTGGTTGCAAAATTACGGGGATGGAAATATGACGGCAATCAAAATAGTTTAGAGAAACTTAAAGCCTTATTAACTAATGAAAATTAAGACTATTACTTGTCATAATGTATATAATCATGGTGCATCACTACAGGAATATGCATTAATTAGGTATTTGACCAGCTTAGGGCACGAAACGGAAGCAATTGATTATACACCTCCATATTTATCCAATCAATTTAAGCTTTGGGTGGTGAATAATTCATTTTTTAATAAAAATTTAATTCTAAGATTTATTTACATAGTACTCAAATTACCGACTAGATTATTCAATTTGAAACGAAAAAAAGCTTTTGATCGCTTTTCGAAACAATTCATACCACATACAAAAACTAATTATCAATCGTGTAAAGAGCTAGCTCGGAATATCCCTGATGCAGAAGCCTTTATTTGTGGAAGTGATCAAATCTGGAATTCCTTCTTTGAAAATGGCAAAGACCCTGCCTTCTATTTGGACTTTGCCCCGGAGGATAAGTTGAAGATATCATATGCTGCTAGTTTCGCCATAGATAGGCTGGATGAGGAAATTAAAGGTTTCGTTAAAGAAAAAGTTAATAGACTTAATTATATTTCGGTTCGTGAAAGTTCTGGGGTTAAAATATTAAATGATCTTGATATTCCTAACGTTGCACAGGTACTTGATCCCGTTTTCTTATTAACTTCGTCTCAGTGGATTGAGTTAAGCGAAAAAGTCCAACACAAGAAAGACTATATTTTTATATATGATTTTGATGCGAATGATCAAATTAAGAAGTTAGCCCTACAAATTAAGGAACGATACAACTTCCAAATAGTAACTGTAAATCAAAGAATTTCTTACGCTGATGAAACGTTTTACTATAAAGGACCCAATACTTTCTTAAGCTTGATTCGTAATGCAAACTTCATAATTTCAAATTCTTTCCACGCTGTGGCGTTTTCAATTATCTTTGAAAAGCAATTCTTGGTCTTCAATAGATTTGACAAAATCAACACAAGAATGAGAGATTTACTGAAAATGATTGATCTCAGCCACTTCTTGATTTCTGATTACTCTGATGTCGACCTTAATCTATTATCTAACATAGATTATTCAGTAGTAAATCCTAAATTGGATGATTTAATTGTAAAATCACAAACCTTCTTACATTCTTCATTGTTGAATCAAATTGAATAAAATTCTGTACATAACTAATAGCATTAATGGCCCGGGTGGATTGGAGAGGGTCCTTTCAATAAAGGCAAGTTATTTGACAGATATACTTGGTTATGAGGTTCATATTGTTACCCTTTTTAAACAAGAAACTGACATTTTCTATCAATTTAGTACCAATATTATTTTTCATGCACTTAATGTCAATGTAAAAAGCCTTATTTATCCTTTTAGCTATATTTCTAAGATTAACTCTTTTCTTAAAATCAATAAGCCGGATATTATATCTGTATGTGATGATGGTCTCAAAGGATTATTATTACCGTTTCTTACAGGTAACCGATATAAGATGATTTATGAAAGACATGTTTCAACTCAAGTTGAATTTCAGCCTAATGGGAGCTCTATATTTCAGTCTCTTTTAAAAGGTCTGAAACTAAAACTAATGAATTTTGGAGGTAGCAAATTTGATAAATTTATTGTCCTAACGGAAGGGAATAAGAACGAGTGGCACTTGGACAACATTGAAGTTATACCTAATCCACTATCTTTTTATCCCGATAAATCTAATGTTAGTAAACTGAATAATAAGACGGTAATAGCCGTAGGTAAACAAAGCTTTCAAAAAGGATATGATAGATTATTAAAAGCATGGAGTATAGTGATTAATGAGCATAATGACTGGAAACTCGAAATCTATGGGACAAAAGACGAGTCACAAGGACTTGACGCCCTCGCTCGAGATTTAAATATTGATAAGAATATAACATTCCATGAGCCGATAAAGGATATTGGTTCAGTCTATCAAAACGCTTCAATTTATGCAATGTCGTCACGGTATGAAGGATTTGGTATGGTTCTCACTGAGGCTATGTCTTATGGTATTCCCTGCATTGCTTATGATTGCCCGTATGGCCCTGCTGATATAATAATAAATGACAAAAATGGTATCTTGATTGAGAATGGTGATATTATGAAATTCGCTAATTCGATATCGTTTTTAATTAAGAATGAATCCGTCCGCAAATTAATGGGTGAACAAGCTAGATCCTCAGTTGAAAATTATCTCCCCAAGTACGTTTGCGGAAAATGGCATCAATTATTTTTAGAATTAAGTAGATAACATAGTGCACATAGTATTTTTAATTGACCAAGTTCACACCCATGGCGGTATCGAAAGAGTACTTTCAATTAAAGCAAACTATTTAGCAAATCTAACCAACTATAAGATCAGCATCATCACATCAGAACAAAAAGGTAAAAAGCATTGTTATAATTTTAATTCGAATATTCAGTTCTATGATCTAGGAATTAACTATCATAGACATAAATCCTACTTTCATCCAAAAAACATTATTAAACTACCCTTACATATTAGGCGTCTTAGATACTTAATCAAAAAGTTAATGCCGGATGCTATAGTGGTTTGTAGCCATAGTACTGATACATTTTTTGTTCCATTATTATTTAAAAAAATTCCGACCATCAAAGAATTTCACTATTCCAAATTTATTGAAAAAGCAAGAAGGGATAATCCCAGAAGTATTTTTAATAAATGGTTTATGGGCTATTCTGACTTTATAGAAGCCAAGTATAACAAACTTATTGTGCTCAACAAGGATGAGGCCACTTATTACAAATCAAATAATGTTGAAATTATTCCAAATCCTACGACCTTTTATCCTAAATTGATTCCAAAAAAAAATAGAGAAAGGATTGTTATTGCTGCTGGGAGAATTGCACATGTGAAGGGATTTGACCGCCTTATTGAAATCTGGTCTCTTATTAAAAACAATATATCAGATTGGGAACTTCATATATATGGGGAAGGTACACCATCCTATTTAGATATGCTTAGGGGAAAACTCAGGGAATATGGGCTTGAAAAACAAGTGTTTTTAAAAGGACAAACAAATGATATTCAAGGAAAATTATTAAATGCAAGTATATATGCGATGACCTCTCATAACGAGTGTTTTCCGTTAATTTTGTTAGAGGCCCAAGCTTGTGGTCTTCCTGTGATTTCATTTGATTGCCCTCATGGACCACGAAATATTATTCAACCTCAATCAGGTATATTGGTACCAAATGGAGATATAAAAATGTTCGCCCAACAACTGTTGGGATTAATCCAAAATCCAGAAAAGCTTGCAAGAATGTCAATAAAAGGCCGAGAAAACGTATTTAACTATCGAATCGACGAAGTCTTACCTCTTTGGACAAGGATGTTTCATAATTTAGTCAAAAAATAGATGTATAAAGTTATTTTTTTGTTTTATTACCCCATATTACTTCCTCATTTTATTCTTTATCTAACCAGTCGAAATCGAATGCTAATTGATCAGGATTTAATGAAATGGGGCGAGAGACATTCGATTGCAGGTAGTAAATTCAAAAAGCTATTCCATTTTTTGATTTTCGGGAAGGACTTTCGAACTATTTTTTATTTTAGGACAAGAGAGGTTTTTTTTTCTAAGATATTACGTTTGTATCTTCCGAAGGAAAAATACTTCTTCATAGACCCTAGAACAAAAATTGGAGGCGGCTTCACATCCGCCCATCCCTATGCGACTATTTTAAATGCGAAATCGATTGGTGAAAATTTTTTTGTGAACCAATTGGTGACAGTTGGAGAAGTTGACGGTAAAAGGCCTACAATTGGCGACAATGTTTCCATTTACAGTGGTGCAATCATAATTGGGGGAATCAATATTGGTGACAATTGTATTATCGGGGCTGGAGCTGTAGTGGTCAAGGACATTCCTAACAAATCCACTGTTGTGGGTAACCCCGCAAGAATTATTCATAAAGGCTAACCTTTGATGTTTGATTTTGTTCCAATAGAAGATTATTATCGGTTATATATCAACACATGTTTGATCGTCGTTGTAATGACATTTTTTCACACTAGAATTTTGTCAATCACCGATTCCAGAAACATCGGTTTTATTAATATTATAGGATTCTTGATGATGGTGTTCACTATATTATATGTTGGACAAAGACCTATTAGTTCTATTTTTGGTGATACCGTAAACTATCTGGTTTCCTTTAATAACTACAAATATGGTTTACCCATTGATACTAAGGATGACATCGGTTGGCATGTTTTTATGAAATTCTTTGCGCCAAATGTTTCGATTCACACTTTCTATACCTTTGTAAGTTTTCTTTACATCTATCCGATGTATCGTATATCAAAGTTTTATTTTGGCAACCTTTGGCACTATGCTTTTTTAATGTTCATAGTATCTTTTTCTTTCTGGAGTTATGGTGTTAATGGAATACGAAATGGTGTGGCATGTTCTTTCTTTTTGTGGGGTTTGTCCTTTAGAAATAAAAAAACAATTATGGGATTATTTTTCATAATTGCTATTTTATTTCATAAGACATTGTATTTGCCAGTTTTAGCTTATGTCATAACCTACCTCTATAATAATCCAAAATCATTCTTTATAGGTTGGCTCGCATGTATCCCACTTTCATTATTATTTGGAGGGATTTGGATTATTCTATTTGCTAATTTAGGATTCGGTGACGATCGATTATCGAGCTATTTAACTTCCCAAGCCGAAACAGGAACGTTTTCGAGATCAGGTTTTAGGTGGGATTTTTTATTTCACAGCGCCTTTGCCGTATTTGCTGGTTGGTATTTTATATTCAAAAAGAAATTTAAAGACCCTGTTTACTTTCAATTACTTAATACATATCTTATTTGTAATGGATTTTGGATTCTAGTCATTAATGCTAATTATTCAAATAGGTTTGCATATTTGTCATGGTTTATGATGGCCATTGTCATTATTTATCCGTTTCTAAAAAAGAATTTCTTCAAAAATCAACATGCAATTATGGGAAACGTGATTATGGCATACTTTGGGTTTACTTATATAATGTACTATGTTTATTACAATTGATTATGAAAACCCTAACTATTTTTACCCCTACTTACAATCGTGCTTACTGTCTTGGTCAATGTTATGAGAGCCTTTTAAATCAAACAAGTAAGGATTTTGTGTGGCTTATTATAGATGATGGGTCTACAGATAATACCAAAAACCTTGTTGAATCCTGGATGAGAAAAAAACATATTAGCATTCAGTATCACTATCAAAACAATCAGGGTATGCACGGAGGCCACAATTCCGCATACACCTTAATTAAAACACCTCTTAATGTTTGCATAGATAGTGATGATTATATGCCGGAGGAGGCAGTGGAAAAAATTATTTCTTGTTGGCCTAAAATTAAAAATAACAGAAATATTGCTGGAATAGTCGGCTTAGACGCCGACAAATATGGAAATATTATCGGCACCAAACTTCCTTACGGTTTAACGGAGTGTACACTTAGTAAATTATATCATTTACATGGTATAAAAGGGGATAAAAAACTTGTTTATAAAACAGAAATAATCAAGCAATTTCAATCATATCCAATATTTGAAGGGGAGAAATTTGTCCCATTAGGAACACTATATCTATTAATTGATCAACACTATTCATTAAAAATACTTAATGAAATACTTTGTATTGTTGAGTATTTACCGGACGGTTCTTCACTTAATATTTTAAAACAATATAGATTAAATCCCAAAGGATTTCTTTATTCAAGAGAAGTGGCGATTAAATATGGTATCAAATTTGGTCAGAAATTCAAAAATTCAATCCATTACATCTCAAGCAAAATACAACTAAAGGATTTCTCATTTCTATGGAGAAGTCCGAACCTACTTCTAACCTATTTTGCCATGATTCCAGGAATAATACTATATTTTTATATCAGAATTAAAACATTTCGAGAAATCAAGTAATACTCATGGAGGCTAAACTGTTAGTTACAGGAGATTTTTGTCCAATAAACCGGGTTCAAAACTTTGTTATAAATGACTCAGAATCCTTATATGGAGACCTGCTGCCTCACATAAGAAGTTCAGACTTTAAAATCACCAATTTGGAGTGCCCTCTGACTTCTTCAAATCAGAACATTATAAAAACTGGTCCTTGTATTAAAGCCACTGAAGAATCCATTAAATTACTGAATCTAGTAAAGTTCAATTTAGTCACACTGGCTAACAATCACATTATGGATTACGGTAAAGAAGGAGTAAAATCTACACTTAAAATTTGTAGTGAAAATCACATATCAACAGTTGGCGCGGGAAAAAATTTACAGGAGGCCAAAGCTCCATTCATAACCTCAATAAATGGCATAAAAGTAGGCATAATAAATATCGCAGAAAACGAATTTTGTACTGCTACCAAGAATAAATATGGTGCAAACCCATTAGATATTATAGAAAATTTTTACCAAATAAAAATGACTAGAAGTGTAGTAGACTTTCTATTAGTAATATACCATGGAGGAAGAGAACATTATCAACTACCAACTCCTCGTGTGCGTCAAACCTTTAGATTTTTTATCCATTCCGGTGTTGACGTTGTAATTGGACACCACCCTCATTGTTATTCCGGATATGAATTAGTAAATAATAAGCCGATTTTCTATAGTCTCGGCAATTTTATTTTCGATTACAAAAAGAAATATCAACAAGGGAAGTGGACACAGGGATTGGCGGTGAAAATTACACTTAGTAAAAATAGTGACATAAAATTTAAGCTATTGCCATTTCATCAAGGCAGAAGCAATGATCCTAGGCTATCCTTACTTAAAGGAAATGATAAAAATATATTCACACAAAAGATAAATGAACTTAACAATATTATTGTTAATGATGATCTTTTTGATATGGCTTGGAATGATTATTTAAAAAGTCAGGAAAAGATTTATAGAAACTTACTTTTTGTGAAGAATAAATATTTTAGAAAATTATTATCAATCATAAATTTACCAAAGTTGCCCATTTCGGCTAATAATCATGAAACATTATTATTAAATCTATTAAAATGTGAAACTCATCATGAAATTATGAAGGAAACATTAAATAAGGATCTTTATTGATGAGATTATTAATTATTATTAATTCTTTAGGGGCAGGAGGTGCGGAAAAGCTGGTAGCTGACATGGCACCGTTATTTAATAAAAAAGGTGTTGACGTTGAAATACTGATGCTTAGGAAAGATAATAGTCTTTTTATAGAGGATCTAAACAAGAAAGGAATAAAGATATCATGTAGCCCCTATAAATTATATTCTCCAAGAAATATATTCTTTATAAGGCGTTTCATAAAGGAGTTTGATATAATACATGCACATTTATTTCCCAGTCAATATTGGCTACCCTTAACCTTTACTAAAAAACCAATCATTGTTACTGAACACTGCACTTATAATAAAAGAAGATCGAGATTAATCTATTGGCCAATTGAAAGGTTTACTTATGGCAGATATAAAAAGATAGTTGCAATTAGCGCAAAAGCAAAAAACACACTTAAAAGTTGGCTTAGAATCAGCGCAAAAAGATTTCTCGTAATTGAAAATGGTATTGATTTGGCTAAATTTAGAAATGCTTCCAGTAAGGACATATTAGGTATACCAAAAAACGTCAAGAAAATAATTATGGTTGGTCGATTTAACCCTACCAAAGATCAACCTACGGCAATTAAGGCGTTGAAATATCTGCCTGATGATCATCACCTAATATTAGTTGGCGATGGTAATCTGCGTAAAAATTGCGAAAATTTGGCTCTAAATCTTGGTGTAGCAGAAAGAGTTCACTTTCTTGGTATTCGAGGAGATATACCAGAATTATTAAAAAGTAGTGATATTACTTTGATTTCATCTCACTCTGAAGGCTTATCAATATCCTCAATAGAGTGCCTTGCAAGTGGAAGGCCATTAGTTACGAGTGATGTTAATGGACTGAGAGAGCTAAATGAAGGAGTTGGACTGTTATTTGAAGACAATAATTACAAGGAATTGGCAAATCGTATAATTAGCTTAACAAGAGATCAGGAGTTATACAATGAAATTTCAAGAAAATGTATAGCACAAGCCATGAACTATGATATAAATTCAACAGTCGACAAACACTTGAACCTATATAATAATCTATTGATTGGTAATAATGTTGCTCGAAAAAATTTATCATAAGGCTCCAAGAATTGTCCAGGAATTAATGATATCTATTTACAATTACCGGGCTTATAATGTGCGATATTCTGGAAAATATAAAACCTACTTTAATTATTATAGTAATAGCTCTCCAACTCTTGAGGAATTAAAAGAAATTCAAAAGTTGAAATTTGAACATTTACTCAATTTTGCAATTGAGAATTCATCATTTTATAGATCCCTTTATTCAGATCATTTATCTGATATTTCATTTGAAAGGATTAAGGAGTATCCTATTATTGATAAAGAACTTTTGCGAAAAAATATTGATCGCATCCATACTCTGGATAAGAAAAAAGGTCATATATCGAAAACAGGGGGGACCACTGGAAAATCATTAGAAGTTATTTTCAAAGATTCAGATGTTCAAGAACGTTTTGCTCTGCTTGATTCATTCAGAAGTTCTTTTGGTTATAAACTCGGTCAAAAAACAGCCTGGTTTAGCGGTAAAAATTTATTAAGTCCAAAGGATTTAAATAAGAATAGATTTTGGAAAACAGATCACTTTCATAATGTAAGATATTACTCAACTTTTCATATTCATCAGAAAAATATGAAGTTTTATGTACAAGATTTGATAGCCTTTAGGCCACAATTTATAGTTGGTTTTCCTTCGACTATTTACGAAATAGCTAAATACGGAATGTTGACTGGTACAGACTTTCCAGAAAACATGATAAAGGCAATTTTCCCCACGGCTGAAACCCTTACTTTAGAAATGAGGGAATTGATTGAATCTTATTTTAAAAGTAATATGTATGATCAATATGCATCTTCAGAGGGGGCACCATTTATTTTTGAATGCAAAAATAAAAATCTCCATTTGGAATTACGAAGTGGGGTTTTTGAGGTAGTTGATGATGAAAACAAACCTGTAAAATCCGGAAGGTTAATAGTGACATCATTCACAACCTACGGGACGCCTTTAATACGCTATGATATAGGGGATACAGCTATTCTCGGTCAAACCAGTTGTAGTTGTGGAAATCAAAATCCTGTAGTTAAACAAATATCTGGGCGTATCTCAGATTTTATTTATTCTGAAGAATTGGGTAAAGTTAATTTAGGTAATATTTCAAATTGTTTAAAAGGAGTAAAAGGAGTTATTCAATTTCAAATACTTCAGGATCATAAGGACAGAATAGAAGTACTACTCATTTGCGAAGAGTTGTTTTTCGCAAAGGAATATGACATAGTCTTCATCAATAATCTAAGAGAAAGGTTAGGCCCTAATATGGTCATACAACTGAGAAAAGTAAACCATATTCCTGTAGAAAAGAGTGGGAAATTTAGGTTAATTAAGAACAATATTAAATTCTAACCAATATTCTTATTTTATAAAATTCACCTATAAAAAATTAGTTCTCTCCAAAGTAATAATTAATCTGGCTATTATTATTCTTCAACATGGATAATATAGATTATAAATCTATACATTCATTGCCTTCAATAGTAACAGAATTTGAAAGGTTCAAACCATCTACTATAAAAACGCACTCCCTCGCCAACGGAGTTTGGGATGAATAAATAGTTATTTCATTACCACTAATTTCAGTATTTGGTGCGTCCTCATAAAATTTGATGCCGTGGCTACCAATACTACCTTCAATGATATTATCCACAATTATCATACTATTACCACCATTAATCTGCAGTTCCCCCATATTATTAGAATCTAACAAAAGCGAATTAGCGCCGAGTAGACTAGCGGGAGCACCACTCTGAGTGCCAGGCTTACTGCCGATTATTGTGTTTCCTCTAAAGATGAAGTCAGCAGGTTCAACCCCAGACCACTCATTGGTCAACACTAATGCAAATGAACTTCCATTTTGCATATCAATTTGATTTCCTTCGACCAAAACATTATAAACTGTATTACTGCTAGCAATACCCCGGTTTGACGCTTTAATATTGTTGTTCAATATCATTGAATTTGATAAGCCCATTTCACTATTTCCTGCACCAGCTCCTATAGTTATTCCAACAGTCCCTTCAATTGAATTATTTTCTAAAAGAGTCCCATTTCCGGCAACATTGATGCCCACCCCATTGGTATTTACTACAGTATTTCCAGTAATTTCATTGTTATATACCACATCCGTTCTGAACGTATTCCCGGCGACTCCAGCAGCAATTTGTCCTTCAATAATTGTATTATTACGTATGGCCACTCCATCAACAGTCGTAAACGAAATACCAGTATTAATCATTTCATTATTCTCGACCACTATTGGTCCATTACCATGTGAAAGTTGAAAACTTCCGGCACTTGGATTGGCCACGGGATCATTGACTATCTGCCTATTGTTTCTAATAAATACATGACTTACCCTTTCATACTCCAATAATTCACCTGTGGTTTGATCTCGCCCCCTAAAAGGTTCAATATTTAAATTAGAAGAAGGTGCTACACCATTAGAGTTGGCCATATCAATACCTCCGTCTATAAGATCATTATCTTCAATGTAAACATATTCAGCATTTGTAATAACTAAATTTGTTTGACGAGCCCGTAGAAATTTACATTGTGATATTGTTATATTCTTTGATCTAATGTGCCTTGAATCAAAATAATGATATATACTACTAATACTTAAACCAACACCAGCTTCAATGAAACTAACGCCATTAAGAATAATATTCTGACCACCTCTAATTGCCATAGATTTTACCCATTCGTGGGTTGAACTGGTTGTCCCATCTGAATCAACGAAGCCAGAATCATAGAAATGATGCTCCCGATCGCCATATAAATTTCCACCAGAAACTGTAGTGTTTTTTTGATCATATATGGCCATCAAGACTGGTCTAAAGTGACCATTAGGTTGCATTCTAATATGAACATCAGAGGTCATAGCCAAATGGAAGTCAGAGGGTAAGTTTATTGCATGAATTTCGGGCGAAGCATCTGCCAATAGACCATCAACTTTAAAATAACCATCAAATTCATTAATTTCGAACCTATTCCCTCCCAAATTTCTAATTTTAAAGAAAAGCGCCTCTAACTTATTGGTGTTCTCCTGTGCTGTAATATCATTTACAACGCCCTGCTGAATATCCCATCTTGATGGAAAATATTGAAAGGTAGTTGATGCTAACTGTACATCACCGGTAACCTCCAATTTATAGTTTAATAAACGACCATCAATTTTGCCTCCGTTGAAACTTAGAGTTCCATTAATAATCTCACCTCCGGCGTACAATAATTCAAAATTAGCCGGTAAGGAAAGTGTTCTGCCTTCCAAATCGATTTGACAATCAATCTCAAATGTGCTATTTGGTTCGATAACATCATCGATTGAGAAATCACACGGATTTGAATTAATCTCTAAATCGTCAGTGTATTCAACATCAGTATTTTCAACACTGCCAGCTGTGCCTTCATCTGAATCTGAATCTGATGAATCATCAGAATTTTCATCATCGGACTCATCCTCTGTCTGTTCCGCAGCATTTTCAGCTAGAGCTTCTGCAAAAAGTTCCTCGTCAGCGTTACACGAAAAAAGAAGAAAACTAATAATAAGTAAACTCAATTGTGATAATTTCATAAGTAGGTTATTAGAGGTGTGGGGAATAAATTTCATTTTTTAAATTAACGATGTTTATAAAGAAAAACGTTTAAAGTTTAGATTTTTTCGATGAATTACACTTCTTTGAATACGACTATAGTTCTTGTATTGGATTTTTTTAACAGTAATTTTAACAAAATTATCGATGAAATGCATTTTATGCACAATAACCCCATTTAAAATTGGTCTTTCAATACTTTTTACGAAGAATTGACATCATTATTTAGAAAAAGTACACGTAAGGAAATGTTCGTGATGGTCAATTAAAAATAGTCTTACAAGGAGATTTTCATTTGTTTCCTATTACGAATGTCTATTTTCATTTAATGCAGGTAGATAAAATTGAATGGATAAAAAACAAGATTAGCTCTGTTTACAAATAAATAATCCGATAATTTAACCATATATCCAAAATTTCTAATAAAGTGTTTATTTTTTTGGTAATTGCGGAGAATTCGATTTAATTAACATACTCTGGGAAACTCAATTCTCATCTAATCCAAATAAATGAAGTTAAGTATTGTTATTCCTTGCTATAATATGGCGTCTTATTTACCTTTTTGTCTGGATAGTATTCTTGATCAAAAAGTGGAATCAACGTCCTTTGAAATAATAATTATAAATGATGGATCCAAAGATAATACACTTCAAATTGCATACAATTATGCTACCAGTTATGAAAACATATACATAATTGATAAAAAGAATCAAGGTGTAGGTGCTGCGCGCAATTCTGGATTAGATGCTGCGAAAGGGGAGTTTATTTATTTCATCGATCCAGACGATTTACTTGTTAAAGATGTGATAGACATGTTAATAAGTAAAATAGAAGAGAACGAGGTGGATTTATTAACTTTTAATTCTTTTGGATTTACAGGTTCACCTAATAGGAATCAAACCTTTGAAATAACTGATCCTAAGGAAATTATTGTTTTAGATGGTATATCATATATAGCCAGATATAATTTTAAAAATGAAATCTGGTGGTATATAATCAATAGAAATTTCTTATTGAATTCTGGCGTGCGTTTTTTGGAAGGAAGATGGATGGAAGATGCTATTTTTACAGCACAGTTATTCTCTAAAGCCGCAAAAATTTGTCATACTGAGATAGATGCCCACAGATATCGAATTTTACCTAATTCTGCAATGCGAAATAGAAGTCCGGATCATTATAAAAAAATAATATATGATAATGCCCATGCTGCCAAAGTTTTCGTAGATTTAATTCATGCAATACCTAAGAGCCATAAACTATCTAAAAAATGTTCACAGAGATTATCTACAAGACAGCAATCTTTTGTTTTTTTTCTCTTGGTGCGATTAATGAAATCTGATCTATCACTTTCTGCAATTCCATCGTTTTTAAATGATTTTAAATCTGCCCGGGCTTTCCCACTTAATAATTTCCTTGGCGAAGACTATAATGGATTTAAATACAGGTTCTTAGTCTATGTTTTTAATAGAAAAATGCTTTTAGTTCCATTCATGAGGTTTTACAGAGTGATATTCAATTATTCAAAATGAATATATTAATAACATCCGCAGGTAGGCGTGTTTCTTTGGTAAGGGCATTTCAGAAAGAGATAAAAAAACTAGACCCAAATGGGAAAGTTATTGCAGCAGACGCAAAACCCCATTTATCTGCCGCTTGTCAAGTTGCAGATGGTAACTTCATGGTTCCTCTGATCAATAGTAATGATTATCTGGATGTCCTGTTGCAGTATTGTGTTGATTTAAAAGTGGATTTGATTATCCCTACCATAGATACCGAATTAATGATGCTGGCCAAAGGCAAACATAAGTTTGATAACGTTGGTGTTCAGTTAGTAATTTCAAGTGTGGATTTTATTAAAAAATGCAGGGACAAAAGACTTACACACAAGCTATTTAATTCATTAGGAATTTCAACTGCACGAGAATTTAGCAAAACATCATATGAATTTCCTCTATTTATAAAACCTCGTAATGGCAGTAGCAGTGTAGATAACTATATTATCAGGAACGCAAATGAATTAAATAGCTATCACATGGATAATGAAAATTTGATGTTCTTAGAATATCTAGATCAGGAAATTTATGATGAATATACCTGTGATACCTATTATTCAAAAGATAATTTCCTTCGTTGCGTTGTACCCCGCAAAAGAATAGCTATTAGAGATGGAGAGGTAAATAAAGGTATAACGGTAAATAATGAACTAGTACAATTCATTGAAACTCATATGAAGTACTTGGAAGGAGCTGTCGGATGTTTAACCACTCAGTTTTTTAAAAATGAGGGCAAAATATATGGAATTGAAATTAATCCCCGGTTTGGTGGTGGATTTCCACTAACGTATTTAAGCGGGGCAAATTTTCCAAAATGGATCATAAGGGAATATCTATTAAATGAAAGTATATCAGATCAATTCAATTGTTGGGAGGACAACTTATTAATGCTTCGTTATGATGATGAAATCCTCGTTCGTGGATATAAGGGTAAATCATGAAACCGTTATTGCATTGGACCTGGATGATACCTTATATCCGGAGTTCAGTTTTTTGCAGTCAGCCTATATAGAGATTGCTCAGAAGTTAGAAATCAACAATTGGAAGATCCTTTATGCGAAAATGATTTCAATGTATCGAAGCCAACTGGATGTTTTTAAGGAAATTTCAAATAATTATGGAATTTCCAAAAATTCTCTTCTTTTGACTTACAGGCAACACTTGCCAAACATTTCTTTATTTCCTTTTGTAATGAATAAGCTAATTGAAATTAAAAGTCATGGAGGTAGGTTAGCTATCATTACAGACGGGAGAAATATTACACAACATAATAAAATTATGGCCCTTGGTCTAAGCGAGTTAATTGATTTAATAGTAATATCTGAAAATACTGGAAAAGAAAAGCCAGATTTCAATAATTTTCGAATAGTCGAGCAAGCCTTTCCAAATTACCATTATACCTACATTGCCGATAATCTAAGTAAAGACTTTTTAGGTCCTAATAGACTCAATTGGTTCACTTTGGGAATAATAGATGGCGGAACCAACATTCATTTTGACATGTTCGATTATATAACTAATGATTATTTGCCTGATGATTTTGTCTTATCCTTTAAATACATAAATATTATACCTCACGGTCTTTGAATAAAAAAGATTACTTGGAAACCTTCTATAAGAATAGGACGATATTAAGTCATGATCGCTATAATTTCTTTAATTTTATTTTAAAGGGATGGGGGTTTACTTAAAATATTGATGAAAAAGATTATTAGGATTACAACTGTTCCCGCTTCCCTCGGGGGCCTGCTTAAAGGGCAGCATAAATTTATGAGTGATTATTTCGAAGTAGTAGGGGTCTCTTCCTCAGGTAATGGAAAACTAAAAAAAACCGGAGAACAGGAAGGTATCCGTGTTATCGAGTTGGAAATGACCAGAAAGATAACTCCGCTTAAAGATCTTTGGGCCGTCTGGCGCTTGTTCAGGATAATAATAAAAGAAAAACCCCTGATTGTCCATACACATACGCCTAAGGCCGGAACAGTTGGGATGCTGGCTGCTTTTCTGGCACGAGTTCCCCATCGATTACACACCATAGCCGGTTTACCTTTGCTTGAAGCCAGGGGTCTAAAACGAAAAATACTGGATATAGTAGAAAAAATTACCTATTCCTGTGCTACACGCATTTACCCTAATTCGTTTAATCTAAAGGAAGTGATATTACAAAACAGGTATACCTCAGAGGATAAACTTTTTGTTATAGGAAATGGTAGTTCCAATGGTATCGATACCAGTAATTTCAACCCAAATTTATTCCCGGAAGAGGAGAATGGAAAAATGAAAAAGGAATTGGGAATCAGTGATAACGATTTTGTTTTTATTTATGTTGGACGCTTTGTAAAAGACAAAGGCATGCATGAATTGATTGGAAGTTTTGATAAACTGTCGCAAACAGAGAACAACGTCAAACTTCTTATGGTAGGGTCATATGAAAGAGAACTAGACCCGTTAAACAGTCGTACCGAAGAATTAATACACAATCACAAAGCCATCATTCCAGTTGGATGGCAGTATGATGTAAGGCCCTACTTTGTCGTGGCCGATTGCCTGGTTTTTCCAAGTTATAGAGAAGGATTCCCCAACGTGGTGATGCAGGCAGGTGCCATGGGCCTGTTCAGCATTGTCAGCGATATCAACGGATGCAATGAAATCGTCATTGATGGAAAAAACGGGATCATCATTCCGCCCAAAAATGAAAGCGAATTGGCAACTGCAATGAAGAAAGTCATCGATAATAAAAAAGAATTACTAATAAAAAGACAGGTGTACCGGGACATGATCACCCAGCGGTATGAACAAGCCTACGTCTGGAAGGAGTTGTTGAATGAATATAAAAGAATAATCAGTGTATAGAAGGTTACTAAAAAGAGGGGTGGATTTACTGCTAGCACTTGTTGGACTTCTGTTGCTCTCCCCTTTTATTATCCTGATCTACCTTTTGTTATTGATTATAAACAAAGGAAACCCACTTTTCATTCAGCAGCGACCAGGTCAGTACGAAGTTCCATTCAAACTTTATAAGTTTAAGACCATGACGGATGCAGTCGATGTGCACGGAGAATTACTTCCGGATGAAGAACGGGTTACCCCAATTGGTGAATTGGTCCGTAAAACCTCTTTAGATGAGATCCCTCAGCTGATCAATGTTGTGAAAGGCGATATGAGCCTGGTAGGTCCCAGGCCTCTTTTAATGAGGTACCTGCCATATTATTCAGATAAAGAGAGAGCACGGCATTCGGTGCGCCCGGGCATCACAGGCCTGGCCCAGGTAAAAGGGAGAAATCTTCTCAGTTGGGACAAAAAACTAGCGCTTGATGCATATTATGTACAAAATCTCAGTCTGCGACTAGACCTGATCATTTTATGGCAAACAGCCGTCAACGTTGTAAATCGAAAGGACGTAGTGGTAAACCCTCATTTGATATTCCCTCCATTAGATATAGAACGAAAACATCTCGAAACCAAAGTTTAAAGATATCTTCCGGTAATACAGTTTTATTTCTATTTTTTTCATGAATAATTAATGTTTCTCAAGCTTCCAAAAAGCCATATTGCCAAATCAGCAAAATAAGCTTTTTAAGAAACTCTGCCATTCACAAGAATCAATTTTTTGTGCCATTCACCATACCACATACCATAATTATCCCGGGAAAGAATGGGTTGGAGGTGTTATTAAGCTAAAAATATTGCTTGTTGACCATTTGTTCTTTCAATTGAGACGGTCTAGATGTATATTCGTCTATACTTTTGAATTGTAAATAGGGTTTTGAATTTATTTAGATCGCCCAGTGTTTTAGAAAGGTTGCGATCACCCTATAATCGGGAATGAACAATGACATATTCATATTCTTCATTATATACCTTATATATCAAGAGGATCCTCGATTTCTTCCTATCTTTTATCGGTTTAACACTATTGTCCCCATTACTAATAATCCTTATTGTCATCTTGTTCTATGTTAATAAGGGGAAACCATTTTTTACTCAGAAGAGACCCGGTAAGGATGGTAAACTATTTCAGATCATCAAATTTAAGACCATGCGTGATCTCGATCCGCTTATAGACTTGGATGTTCATAGTCCTAAAAGGATAACAAAAGCCGGTGAATTTATCAGGAAATATTCCCTTGATGAATTACTACAACTGGTCAATGTATTTAAAGGTGATATGAGTGTGGTAGGTCCAAGGCCATTGCTTATCGAATATCTGCCTTTGTATAATGAAAAGCAGCGCAAAAGACACGATCTAAGACCTGGCATTACAGGCTGGGCACAAATAAATGGTAGAAATGCACTAAGCTGGAACGAAAAATTTAAATTTGATATATGGTATGTGGAACACGTCTCGTTTTTTCTCGATATCATGATCATTTATAGAACGGTTTTAAAAGTGTACCAGAAGGAAGGGATTAATCAGGGTGAAGAAACTATTATGCCTGTTTGGAGGGGGAATTGATAGTAACATTCTTTTCCTGAAATTTTGGAAACTATTAAATTCTAATCAATTAAGGCACAGAACAAAATAAGGATGTGCAAAGCTGGAGGACATTCCCAGGTCATCAGGTATGTTGTCGAGATATCAGGTAATTGTGTAACCAAAACCTTTGATGATAAACCAGATTCCGTACACAGGGCGTATAATAAAGTTAATGGCAATAAGAGAGAACATAAAGGACTTTCCCTATGAAGGCGATCCGGTTATCTTTGCCATAGGCAATAATCAGGAGCAGGCAGAAATCGCAGATTTCCTGCAATGCAAATTAGAAAAGGCCATACATCCCAGCGTGTGGATAGCAGAAAATTCAACTATCAGAGAAGACGTTTTTGCAGGGGCCATCCTACGGTCCTACATAAAAATCGGGAAACACGATATCATCAATGCTTCTGCCAGTTTTCACCACGATAATATCATTGGTGATTTTGCAAACGTGTCACCCAAAGCAGCTCTCTACGGCCATGTCGAAGTTGGAATCGGCAGAAATATCGACGTAGGTGCGATTGTAATTCCCAAAGTCAAGATTGGCAAATGGTGCACTCTTGGTGCCGGAACCGTAGTATTAAAAGACGTTCCGGATTTTGTTACAGCGGTCGGGAATCCGGCAAAAATCATTAAGTCAATGAATCAAAATGAATATTGATCCCGCTCAACATCAGGCTGATATCATATTTATCGGATCAGGAATTTCTACATCTTTTACACTGTTGAACTTCCTGGACCATATCAGGAATTCTGATATTTCAAAGAAACTAAAGATCATAGTCCTGGACAAATGGGATGAGTTCAATAAGGGCTTACCTTATGGTAACCGATCGGGTTCATCTGTATTATCGATTAGCAATTTGCGAAACTTTTTACCTGAACCCGAATTATCACCTTTTATCAATTGGCTAAATATCAATAAAGACATTTTACTGGCTGAATTTGCAAAATCAGGTGGAAAACTATCTGAAAATTGGATAAAAGAGCATCGGCAGGAAATCGAGACCAATCAGTGGGAAGAGTTATATATTCCAAGATTTTTCTTTGGACTTTATATCGATCAGAAAGTAAAAAACAAGATAGCTGAAACCACAAAGGTCAGGCCGGTAACCATAGAATTCATGAAAGCTAAGGCTGTTGACCTGCACAAGAACGATGGGTTCTGGACTGTAAAACTAAAAGGAGGCGGTGTATTGGAAAGCGAAAAGGTCGTTTTGTCCGTAGGATCATTGCCCATGAGATATTTGTGGAAGGAAAGCAGAGTAGTACGAGACAAGGAGTTGTTGTTTATCAATGATATTTATGCCAAATCACTTCAAAAGACGCTTGCTGATATAGATAAGTTTCTGGTTCAAAGGAAAGACGAAAAAATCAATATAGCGATCATAGGTGTCAATTCCAGTGCACTTGAGATCATTTACAATCTAAATGATGTCGAGAGAATAGCATCCCGGGTGGAAAAGTTCACCATTTTTTCTATCCATCGAGTTCTTCCCGATTCGGAAATCGCCACCGATAGGCAAAAACTATTTCAACCAGCTAATCTTCGTGCACTGCAAAAAAAAGCAAAATTAAAGGCAAGTGATATCTTAGATGCGGTGATTAAAGATTTAAAGATTGCAGATAAGCTGGAATTAGGAGCTTTATCTACTTTGAACATTATCTCGAGCACGGTTGGTGAGTTGCTCGGCAACCTTAACGATCTTGAGCTTAAGAATTATGCCTGTTATTACGGGAATGAGATAGACAGGTTCGAACACTACGCGGGACAGCACTATACCAACACGGTAAAAATCCTCAAGAAAGATGGCCGATTCGAACACAGGGCCGGGAGGTTTACTACTCTTAAAAAAGAGAAAAATGGGCAATACTTCCTTGAATATCAAGATATAGAGACCGAGCAAGTCCGTCGTCTAGCCGAGCCAGTTCATATCGTAATCAATTGTACCGGCAGCATGAATCTAAGCTCCTCCAAGATTCCAAAATTGATCCGAAACATCATTAAAAAAGAATATGTTCAACCAAATGAATCCAATATAGGATTCGATGTGAACGACTATCTGGAAGCAGATAAAAACCTCCATATCGTTGGCCCACTCTTAGCAGGAAATGTGATCCAAAAGCGGCCCGTATGGCACGTGGAACACTGCGGGCGGATCATTTGGTTATCTGGGGTACTTGGCGAAATTCTTTGTAATTCTTATTGTTTCGAGCATAAGACAAAAGATTTACAACTTCAAGTACTGGACTTACGAAAATCTGAGGATCAAGGCCAATATACCTCTAATCTCTCCAAGAATTGGGATTCTAATCCCTATGCCTCTATGCCCTACCTGATGCATCATCTTGATAAAAGTGACCAACCTATTGCCTTCGAACTCAAAAAAGGGGATCAGGTTCTGGCTTTGATGCCGATGATATTACGGAAAATCCCTGCAAAGGTAGATCAGCAGGACTATTATGATGTCATATCCCCTTATGGTTATAGCGGACCGATGTTTGCCGAAGGATTGGAAAATATTTATGTCTATGCGTTTTGGGACCTGATCGACAAGTGGTACCTGGAAAAGAATGTGGTAACAGAGTTTATTCGATTTAGCCTAAATGGTAACCATTGCTATTATTCCGGAAGACTGGAACTAACTCTTAAAAACGTCGTAGGCACTATTCAAAAGGATATGCAAGACAACTGGGATGGTTTCCTGTCTAAAGTGAGGAATAACTACAGGAAAGCTGCCGGATATGGTCTTCAATTCGATATTTTTAAAGGTAGAGACATTGGGATGAATGAAATCCGGGAATTTCATGAGATCTATATTGAGACCATGGATCGCAAAAAGGCTGCCACTAAATATTTTTATAAGTTCGACTTTTTCAAGGATCTGATCTCCAGCCTTCCTGATAAATTTGTTCTAGCTTTTACGAGTAAAGATGGAACAAAAGCCTCCACGGAGCTATTGATATTTCACCACAATAGGCTCTACGCATTCTTAGGGGGTACCCGGGAAGTTTTCTTCTCTTACCGGCCAAATGATTTTCTAAGGGTAGAGATCATCCGATGGGCCTCAACCCATGGGGTTGCCCAATATATACTCGGCGGCGGCAGAGTTGATGAAGACGGGCTTTATAAGCATAAGAAGTCGCTATTCCCCAGGGACCAGGATATCATGTTTTATACCGGTAGAAAAATTGTTCTGGAAAACATCAATCGCAAATTAAATACCTTACAGGCTAAGGATGTTGCTGTGGAATATGAAACAGTCCGGAAACAGTATTTCCCCAAATACAGATTTTGATATAATTTTTATGACCAAATGATAAAGAAACAAGAAAAATTTTGGATTGAAATTAAAAAGAATAATTGCTATAAAAAAAGAACAAAATATTGAAACGCTTAATTACAAAAAGTTAAATATATCTATCCATTTCCCCAACTCCTGAACCATGTAAGCTATTGAGCCCAAGAGTTTTGTGATAATGTTTTTAGTTTTCAGGTAAATGATTTGATCTCCTTAGCTGATCAGTTTCTTCTGAGCTTTTACAGAAGAATCCTGAGATAAAAGATTCTGGCTGAATAAATTGTATGAGTGTTCTGTTGAGATTATGATAAAAATTGTAAAAGATAGTGACCACTGGAGCAAGGTGATGCAGCAATGCGTCTTCCATGACAGCTATCATACTTTTGAATACCATCAACTCTCTAAGCGACCTGAGGAGGAACCTTTTCTTTTTGTATTTCAGCAGGCTGATATTATTATCGCTCTGCCACTACTTATACGCAACATCAAGGATACCACGTATAAAGATGCTACCTCTGTTTATGGCTATGCCGGTCCAGCCTGTAATCACAATCACCTCAATGAGCAAGTGATTCTGGGCTTTACAGCTGGAATGGAAGAAGCATTAATGGAAATGAGTATTGTGAGTGTCTTTAGTCGACTACATTCGTACTTCCCACAGCAATTGCAAATTCTCCAGCGTTTGGGCAAACTTGAGCAGGCAGGTCAGCTGGTGTATATTGATTTGACAAAAACTGCCGAAATTCAATTGGCAAACTATAATAGTAGATTGAAAACTCAGGTGAATAAGTTAAGACGTGAATGTACTGTCTACAGAGTTAACAGCGAATCTGAGATTCTGGAATTTAAAAAAATGTACTATCAAAATATGGATCGAGTCAATGCCAGTGAATCCTATTATTTCTCAACTGAATATTTCATGAATTTAAGTGTATGCAGGGAATTTAAGGCCAATTATTACTTGATTAAAGATCATTCTTCTGACATGATCATAGGTGGTGGTATACTACTCATAAATAAACAAATGGCTCAATATCATCTATCAGGCGCACAGGATGATTTTAAACGAATTTCTCCTACAAAATTATTAATAGATCAAATGCGGGTAGATGCTCAGCAGTCTGGCGCAAAGTATTTTAATTTAGGTGGAGGAAAAGACGGATCCCTGGATAACCTTTTTCGCTTTAAGGCCCTTTTTTCTTCCGATTATAAACCGTTTTATCTTTGGAAATATATTGTCAACCCCGAGGTTTATGAACAGCTAAACCATCGCTTTGAGAAAACCGATAACGGCGATTACTTCCCGGCCTATCGAAGCTAGGATAACCTTACATCTAAATCAGTCATCAGCAGAGTTCATTATCTTATCTACAATTGCCTTACTGACCAATTGACGCCCGTGATCGTTCCAGTGCTGGTCGTAAATAAGTGTCACTGGCTTCTCAGACTCTTGAAATATTTTACCATAGTCGATATAACTGAATTGATGCTCTGCAAGATAACGTAATAATAGTTCCGGACATTCCCGGCTGTCGAGTAGCAGTACGTATTTACTTTTATCGTATTCAAATTCAACTGAAAGGCGTTTAAAATTCTCAAGAAAAGTCTGGTCTGATGATTTTTTTGAGCCCCCTTCCTCCATAGTTGACCCTATTTGGGATCCGCTACGGAGTATATTTATCAAAGCTTGTACTTTGATACGCATAGATGCAATAAGGCCAATATTCTGCGCATAGACCAACAATTTACTCCTCTTCAATATTGGATAGATCCCCTCGTTAAGACGCAGTCTCTCCTGGCTGATGCTGAATCGATCCCGATAAAGATCCTCCGGGTATTTAAGATAGATCACCACCTTTTCGATTTCCTCAAATTGTTCTTTGTAAGCCGATATCAGATGCAATTGGTCGGCCATGTCATAGCCTGCATATCCGTATTCATACACTGCGAGGCCAGTGCTTAATTCCTCTATTTTTTTACCGATGGAGTTGTTATAGGGTTGGTGGAATCCTTCTATAAATGAATCTCCTATAAGGGCTATTACGCATTTATCAACCTCAGGATTGAATTCCCTGTACGAATTATAGCCGCTATTATTGATGCGATATGCCGAAAAATTCTGCTTCCGATTTCCGGTCACAGAAAATCCGCTTTGCCCGGGTACCCATTTCTCTATGCCCTTTTCATCTATATAACGTTCAGGGGTATCACGATGAAGGTGAAAAACCCTCACCAGAACTTCAAGAAACAGGAGTACCAGAAATCCATAGCAGGCCGTTTTGTACAAAAACCTTTTCATTATCACTCTAAAATTGAAAATATATAAATGACCGGTCTACCTGATCATCATAGAATAATAGCAGTCCCAGTACCACCAGTAGGTAAAGGACGAATCGCAGAAACCTATTGTTTTGTTGAAATGGGTTCCTTTCATCATTCCTTATGCTGTATTCGTAAATTACAAAGAATAGTAACAGCACAAAGTAATCTACCATCCTGTAGCCCATAGGATGACTATAGCTTGCAAAAGTAAAATCGGTCAGCATCCCCTGGTAATACAAAAGGGCCATTTTTATGCTCTCACTTCTGAATAAAACCCACCCCAGGCTAACCAATACGAAAGTGAGAAGCACCTCCCCTAATTCAAAAATTAGCCTGCCTCCTCTTGATAAAGATATGATTTTTAAATACTTGCGATGATTTCCACCAAGGAATACCGGTATAAACAGTAGTGCGTGGAAGAGTCCCCAGAAGATAAACGTCCAGTTCGCTCCATGCCAGAAGCCACTGACCAGGAAAATGATAAAAACATTGCGGATCATTTTTGATTTGCCTTCTCGGGAACCTCCCAAGGGAATATAAAGATAGTCCCGGAACCAGGTAGAGAGCGAGATATGCCATCTTCTCCAGAATTCTGCAATATTTCTCGAGAAGTAGGGAAATTTAAAATTGGACATTAATTCGATTCCCAGCAGCTTGGCGGTCCCAATGGCGATGTCCGAATAGCCTGAAAAATCTCCGTAGATCTGGAACCCAAAAAATATAGCTCCAAGAGCAAGGGTTGAAGAGGGTTGTGTGTGATAGTTTGCGAATATATCATCGACCATCGGAGCGAGTGAATCGGCGATCACTACCTTTTTGAAAAGGCCCCAGAGTATCAATTTTAGGCCCTCAACCGCCTGATTATAGTCAAATTTCCGTTTCTTAAGCAACTGGGGCAAGAGGTTGGAAGCACGCTCGATAGGTCCGGCTACCAACTGGGGGAAAAACGCAACAAAGGCCGCAAAACCAATAAAATCTGAGGTAGGAATAGTTTTACGCTGATAGATGTCCAAAGAATAGGACATGGTCTGAAAAGTGTAGAAGGAAATACCTACGGGTAAAATAATATTTAAGGTCCATAGTTCGCTTGGATTAAATCCAAAAACCTGCAAGGTTTCGACCATGGAGTCCACAAAGAAATTATAATACTTGAAAAAGCCGAGCAGGCCAACATTTAAAAATATACTGATGGTGAGAAATTGTTTTCTAATCTTTGGATTACCAGATCTATAGATTTTATTCCCGACCCAGAAGTCGACCAAAGTTGATAAAAAAATAAGGCCCAGAAACCGGTAATCCCACCAACCATAAAAAACATAGCTCGAAAGAAGTAGGAAAGCATTCTGGATCCTCAGGCTTCTGGCATGGATTGCCCAGAATACAGAGAATACGAAAACCATAAAT
>JAHEJC010000608.1 GCA_024639065.1 Lewinellaceae bacterium
TGTGTTTCATCATGCCAGGCATGGGCCCGCGATTTGCCATATCCCATTGTCCCCAATTCCTTGCCTTATTCAAATGCCCTACCATTTGGTTCAACCCATGAAGGCCTCTTTCACCAGCAGTCACGGCCTCTTCTACTTCAATGATCATACGTTGTTTTTTTTCTTTTTCCTTAAAGATTTTTCTAAGTGCTGCTGCTTCATTTTTATTCATTTGCATCAACTCAGTCTCACGCGCCTGTAGTAATCGATGATATTCAGCGTCTATAGCTGAATCAGCTACCAACTTTTTTTCCAACGTTTCTTTTTCAAATAAAAGTATTTCCATTGATTTCTTTGCTTCGTTATATTTTAAAAAGGTTTGCAAGTATTGCTGTCGCTCTTTTTCAATTTGCTGTTCTTTATTTCCAAGTACTTTATGAAAAACAGATTTTAAATTAAGTTTTTCCATACGCTCCCATTCTTCTTGATCTCGATCTACTTGCACTGAAAGCGATTTCAAGGCAGCTTCTTCTTTACGCACTTGTTTTTGAAGATTTTTAAGGTGCGCTTTGACGCGCTTCAAGCGTTCATGTTTTTTAATAATTCTGGTTAACTGTGCGTGAATTGAAGTCATCTATGCCTATTTTTGTGCAAATTTAATAAACCTAAGCTTCATGGAGACTAATAAGCAATGGACAATTTCTGAGAAGATTGGAAATGTAAGCGGGATCGAGCAAGTTACTAAGCAAAGTAAGTGTATAATCATTCTTGGCCACGGAGCTGGTGCGGGTATGAGACATCCTTTTATGTCCCTACTAGCAGAGGCCTTGGTTATACATAATATTGGGGTGGTTCGATATAATTTTCCTTATATGGAACAAGGAAAAAGTCGACCTGATTTCCCAGCTGTAGCCCATAAAACAATCCAAACGATTTGTGAAAATATCGGAGCGAACCATAAACAACCTATTTTTTTGGCAGGGAAATCATTTGGTGGTCGTATGGCTTCTCAGTGGGTCTCAAAAACGAATCCTCAATTAATTAAAGGCTTGATCTATTATGGATTTCCACTGCATGGAATTGGAAAAGATGGAAAGGAACGAGCTGAACATCTCTATTCCATTGATACGCCAATGCTATTCCTGCAAGGTACTAAAGACAAATTGGCCCGTAAAGATCTAATCGAGGCGGTTACTAATAACATTAAAAATGCACAACTGCATTTTATTGAAAACGCTGATCATTCATTCAAAGTACCTAAAAAAAGCGGTTTTACTCATGAAGATATAATTAACCAATTAGCTATAGAAACGAATCGGTGGATCGATCAACTCATTTTGAAATAATAGTTGTAACTTTAGAAAACAAACTAAAACTTACAGAAATATGGGATTTTTAAGTTCACTAAAAAGATTATTCTTTGTAAAAGAAGCAGTAGCAAAAAATGCTATTCATAAAGTAAAAGAAAAAGGAAAAGATATTGGGGGAGATATAATGGATAGAGCAGGTGACGCCATGCATAAGGCCAAGGATGTTGTGGAAGATTTGGGAGAAGATATTATGGACAAAGCTGGGGATGTAGTAGAAAAAGCGAAAGATATAGGAGAGGATGTATTTGATCGAGCTAAAGATGTTGGTGGTGATCTTGTCGAAAAAGGAGGTGATGCACTTAAAGGTGTAAAAGAAGTGGTTGAAGATGTGGGAGAAGCGGTTATTGAAAAAGCGACACCAATTTTTGAAAAAGGGAAAGATATAGCGTCAGATGTCGGCGAAAAAATCTTAGATGCAGGTGAAAATTTAATGGGTAAGGCCAAAAACGTTGGTGGTTCAGTGGTAGATAAAGCCGGTGATATGACTAAGGGTGCTGGTAACCTTGCCGGTGACGTAGGAGACAAAATTATGGATACAGGTGAAAACGTGGTAGAAAAAGCAAAAGACCTGGGTGAGTCCATAAAACATAAAAGTGGTGATGCCATAAAAGGAACGGCTGACCTCTCCGAAAAAATGGGAGAAAAGATTTTAGATACCGGGGAAGGTGCAGTTAAAAAAGCTAAAGATGCAGTTGATACGGTAGTTGATAACTCAGCCGATGCCCTAAATAAACTAGGTTCTACAGCAGCTGGTGTTGGCGGGACCGTTTTAGAATCTACCGATGATCTAGAGGATAAAATTGGCGACATCGCAAAGGACATTGGATCAAAAGTTAAAGATAAAGCGGAGGATTTTGTAGATAAAGCAAAAGAGGTAATATCCAATCCTCAAGAAACCTTGGAATCCGTCA
>JAHEJC010000302.1 GCA_024639065.1 Lewinellaceae bacterium
TAGAGATCCTGAGAAAAGAAAATTTATTATCATAGAAGCAACCAGTGGTGATACCGTTTCAAACATCCATCGATTGAAAATCTCAAATGAAAACTGCTCATTAGTCTTCGGCCCAGTCAGCAATCCAGGCATTTATTATTTTTATTATTTACCATATGTTGTGCAAGAGCAATATGGATTTTATAATCGCGACTACCCGGGACCTGAAACACCTCCGGTTGAACAATGGGTTGATGAGAATTCTCTATCTAATTTATCCAAGTTGGAATCTTTACCGGTAGCCAAACTAATGGAGATCCAATCTCGAACGACTTTCGATAGTTTCTTTCCCATGGAAGTGATTGCTCTTTCCAGCGAAAAACAAAAACTTGTTGCAAAGTCGAACCAGGATTTCTTGGTTTTTCCGGAAAGCAGAGAATATCCTATTCGAATGATGGATGACATCCCTTTGCGCTGGATTGAATCCGGGCCAACCAATTCGTTTTCAGGCACTGCTTTGAAAAACGAATATTACACTTTCCAAATGGGTTTGTTTGCTCTTAAAAAAGAAATTCAAAACTTGCAAATCACTTTTACGGACCTCGTAAATGGACAAAATGTATTGCCTGCTTCAAATTTAACCTGCTTCAATACAGGGGGGGTAGATCCGTATGGAAATCATTTTAGTAAAAGGGTTGATGTTGATAGCGGACAGGTTCAACCGCTTTGGATAGGAGTGGATATTCCTATAGACATTGTAGCGGGCACTTATGAAGGTTCACTGATCCTTAGTGCCGATGACTCAAAATTGCAATCTATTTCTATTAGTCTAGACATTGAGGATACACTTTTGTCAGACCGGGGAGATGCGGAGCTTTGGAGGCATTCTCGGCTTCGCTGGTTAAATTCGACATTGGGTATTGATGACCGGCCGACCAAACCCTACCAGCCTATTGTATCTTTGAATGATCAAAGTTTTGAGCTTAGTGGAAAAAAATTACAACTCGATGAGTACTTGTTACCAGCTTCAATTCAAGTTTATGACACAGAAGTATTAGAAAACGCTACCTCATTTTTGGTGGAGACGAAGAAAGGAATCCTTACTTTTCAAACTGCAGAAAATGTTGAAGTCCTAAAAGACGAAGCAGGAATTTTGAGCGCTTCCTGGGAAAGCCAATCCCCGGACTTACATCTTTTGGGAACTGGTGTGCTTGAAGCCGATGGCTATCTCAGTTATACGATTAAGCTTCAGGCCAAAAATGATATTCAACTTCAAGATGTACGTCTGGAAATACCCATGAAAAACACCACTGCAACTTATATGATGGGTATGGGGCTGCCCGGGACTAAAACTCCCAATAATCACCAAGCTGGATGGCAAGGGCCTCATGATAGTTTTTGGATGGGCAATGTATCCGGTGGACTTTGGTGTGAACTGAGAGGGAGCAATTACCATGGGCCGCTATTAAATCTCTATAAACCTGCGCCCCCTGAATCCTGGTACAATCAAAATAAGGGAGGTTTCCGCATCGAAACAAATTCAGTAGCAACCAAGGCGATCATATATAGTGGTGATAGATTTTTGAAAGGTGGTGAAGAGGTGCAGTTTGAATGGTCTCTTTTGATTACACCCGTGAAAAAGATCAACTATCAAAGTCAGTTCCTGAATCGATATTTTCACAATGGATTAGAACCAATTCCTTCAGACGAAGACCTGGCCTCGGGGGTAAAAATTGTCAATCTTCACCACGCCAATGAATTTAATCCCCATATCAATTACCCTTTCATTGCAGTAGATGAGATGAAAAACTTCGTTGATGACATGCATCAAAAAGGGCAAAAGGTGAAAATATATTATACGATCCGTGAACTGACGAATTACACTGCCGAACTTTGGGCGTTAAGAAGCCTTGGTCATGAAATCCTGGGTGATGGTGGTGGAGGGGGATACCCTTGGCTTCGAGAGCATTTAGTTGATGGTTATCGACCACAGTGGTATCAGTACTTTCCAGATAAAAGTGCCGACGCCTCTATTGTAAACGCACCTGGTGATTCTCGCTGGTACAATTATTATATCGAAGGGCTGGCCTGGCTGGTTCAAAATGTGGGTATTGACGGATTGTATCTGGATGATGTTTCATATGATCGAAGAATCTTGAAAAGAATTCGCAAGGTTTTGGATCAAGAAAAACCTGGTTGCCTCCTTGATCTTCACTCTAATACAGGATTTTCCAAAGGCCCCGCTACTCAATACGCGGAGTTTTTTCCATTTGTTGACAAAATTTGGTTTGGTGAAAGTTTCCAGTACGACAAAATGCCTCTTGAAAACTGGTTGGTAGAAGTTTCGGGTATTCCTTTTGGTCACATGGGGGATATGCTGCATGGAGGTGGAAATCGGTGGTTGGGAATGGTATTTGGAATGACCGTGCGTCATCCTTGGGTCACAGAAGGGGTAACATGCGATCCCCGTCCAGTATGGAAGATCTGGGATGAATTTGGAATCCATGAAGCTGATATGATTGGGTTTTGGGAAGAAAAGACGGTAGTGAAAACGGATCATCCAAAAGTGAAAGCAACTACCTATATGAAACCAGGAAAGATGCTGATCTCATTAGGAAACTTCACTGATGAGCATCAACGGATTCGTTTGTCTTTTGATTGGGAGACTCTTGAGCTGGACTCCAACGAGGTCCGACTAATTTGCCCAGCAATCGAAGCTTTTCAGGATGCCAGGGAATTTAAGAAAGATCAAGCAATCGATATTGAACCCAGAAAAGGCTGGTTATTAATCGTTAAATAGGTTCAATGTATTATCTACTTTTAAAGTGCAATAATAAACCTAAATCATGAAATTTTTCCCCATATTAGTTTTCTCCTTCTTCGGTTATCAAGGTTTTACAGTTGAATTTGAGAAAAGATAAATACAATAAGTACCTCCACTCTTGAAATCGTTTTCAAGATAGATTTGATTTTTCAGTCTCTACTGGAGTCTAACCAAGATTGCTGAAGTTGTTATCATTGTTTTGACAATTTAATGCTGGAAACTCCCCGTAGTGAATTAAGTTTTAAATTCTTTTGATAATTTCCCCAACTCAAATCGATATAGTCCCAATGATTATTAATAAAAAGTGTGAGGACGCTATTATTTTTCTCTATCCGGCAGCCTAGATCTCCATCTCCCATAACCTCGACTCCTATTCC
Source organism: Lewinellaceae bacterium (assembly GCA_024639065.1). GTDB lineage: Bacteria > Bacteroidota > Bacteroidia > Chitinophagales > Saprospiraceae > JAHEJC01. The sequence continues at coordinate 3,181 of JAHEJC010000302.1, forward strand.
GGTTTTCTGTTGTAGACAATAGTTATAAATGTTTTCCTTAGTAGACCGTGCAACATGCGTCAAATGTCTGTCAACCATTTCATTTTGTGTACCGTCATAATAGAAACTTTTTGTGTCATAAATCCAATCTTTATGAGGTTTTTGACGATAAATGTTCTGATCATCGGTGTATAGTGCGACATGACCCTCGGGAGCCGAAAGATGGTTTTTTGGGTAGCTACTCCAATAGGACCTGCGTTGCCATGACAATGAATCAAAGTTAGTCATAAGTATATATTTAATACCGGCCTCTCTAATGTGTTGATCAGGAATATCTTCTAACTGAAAAGTAGTTTGAATTTCTCCTTGGCTATTCAACGCTATGGAATACTCAATATGTTTACCCTGAGCATAGGTACCTTCCAGGTTTACCTTCACAACATCATTCAGTGATTGATAAGATAGGTTCTTTAACGTCCATTCTTCAGCCTGATCAGCGATTTTATGATATGAGTACATCACCTCTTCACCTTTTAACCGGAGGTTAAAATATGGCCCCGAGAGCTTGATTGTATCACCTGCCCGTCCAATTTGGGTGAATAAGCCTGTTTGTCTATTTATCCAGTAAGTTAATGCTGCTCCGTGCCGGATAATAAGATGAGTTGCAGTTTCCTCTACGGAGAGTTTTTCGAGCGATGAGGATTCTCTCGATGAGCTTGGGCTCTTTAATCGCAGATCATACTGGTCGATGAGTTGTTTTTTCGCGTCATAAAATTCTAGTCTGACATGTCCTTGAGGTCTTTCAGCCAAAGGCAATTCTATATTACCCATTTCATGCGGGTTGATATCTGGTGAAACCAGAACTTTCTCCTGGCCATCAAATATGCATTTAATCTGCAATTCTTTCAGATTTGTATGGTCGAAGCGATTATACACCGGAATCTTTAAAATGGAATGTCCTGTAAAACCAGAAAAAGTTGTCTCTAAGAGTTTCACCGGTGAATACGCTTTTTTAGTATTCCAAAATTCAGGTTTTTTCCTTCTCCAGGTGTCAATGATGCCCCATTCTCCATATCCTACATTGTGACCAGAATAGGCCGCCGGAATGATTTTGGGATCAATTCGGCCCCACCATTCATTAAAACCGGATAATGTATCTGGTAGCATAAACGTCTCATCGATCATACCCCATATTGCTCCACCTAAGCCTCCTTTTGTAGCGAATACTTTTTGCCACATGCTGTCAAGGCTCTGACCCCAGAAATCTCGAATATTAGGATCTTCTTGAATAGTGAAATTATTATAACAGGCGACATGGGCCCACTCATCAAAAAGAACCGGCATGGCTGAAAATTCGAAGCTCTCTGTTGTAATGCCATATTGATTCATATTGCCATCAATACCGGGATAGTGCATGCTTACTATATCGTAACAGCGCAAAGAATCAGGAACTTTTCCAGGGTAGCTGAACATCACGGGTCGGGTGCTATCGTTTTTTTTCACCCAATCGTACGATTTTTTGAAATTAGTTCCGAATTCATTTTCATTTCCAACAGACCAAATGATGACCGAGGGATGATTGCGATGATGCTGAACCATCTCCTCCAACTGCGATAGATACCGTTGAGTAAAAGTCGGATCACTTTCCGAAGATCCAGGATAATACTCTTGGGTCCGATGCGAACCAACAAAACAAACAGCGGTTTCATCTTCGACATATAATCCATATTCATCACATAGTTGGAGAAAACCATCGGTGGGTGGATAATGAGAGGTGCGAATAAAATTGAAATTTGCCTCTTTGGCCAATAGAACATCCTCCAATTCATATTCCGGAGTAGATACCCGGCCTAGCGTAGGATGGATGTCATGCCTGCAGGCTCCTCTAAGCTTCACAGGGTTTCCATTTACCAGTAATTGATTACCTTTTATTTGTACTTCGCGAAATCCAACCTGGTAGGTCTTCTGCCACAAAAGTTGACTTGCCTTCGAAAATGAAACTTCTAATTGATAAAGGTAAGGATGTTCTGCATCCCATTGTATGGGGGTTTGAATTAGGTTCTCTATTCTAAATGTGGAGTCGGTTAGTTCTAATTCTTGGGTTTCCATAGATATGGTCTGGAGTTGGTGGTTCCTTAGAACCACATTGATTCGAGCATTGTCAGTTTTCTTGCTCGTTCGTCCGAAAATCTTTAATACTGCATTTTTGTATTGCCTATCGAAGTCTGTTTCTATGAACAATTCATCAGGATAGTTATGCGGTAAGGGTAAAAGATGAACATCCCTTAGTATACCACCAATAGGGTGCTTGGCATATCCGCTGCCATAGGAGATTTCATCGGCTCGGTCGGTGACCTCTACGGTAATTACGGCCTTTTGTCCTGGATTTACAAAAGCTGTGAGGTCACAATCCCATCGAGTAAATCCACCAGAATGATCTCGAATAAAATGGCCATTCACCCATACCCGGGCGTAGCTGTATACTCCATCAAAACGCAGGATAATTCTCTTTTCTTTATACGCTGCTGGTATGTCCACAACTTTTATGTAGGCAAAAGGAAGATCATGCTTAATAGCAAAACCTTGCATGGCACATTCGCCCGGGACCTGGATATTATCCCATTCTTTGAAATCAAATTTATTGTCCCAAAATGCTGCCGGTGGGTTCATACTGAATTTCCAGGTACCATTAAGGCTTACCTCGTTTAAAACTGGGCCGGTGGGTAGCTGTACCAAATTATCCAGTTGCCGTTGGCAACTCGCCAGGCCGGCGTATATCATGATAAGAAACCAAAATAATTTCATGATGAATTTGTTATGTTTTTATGCTTAGGTCTATGAATTCTATATATTATCAGACATGATGTATCATTTTGAGTCATCCTGCATTAAAGCAGAACGACCGCCATCCATTAGATAGGTAGTACCAGTTATAAAACGACCAAAATCACTAGCTAGAAATGCACAGAATGCACCCACCTCTTCAACGGTTCCTAATTTGCCCACCGGATGTAAACGCATGGTTCTGTTTTTCTCATCGGCGGGATTAACAAAACGCTCAAACCAGGCTTCACCACCAGCGGTTTGAATAAATCCTGGTGCAAGCCCTACGACTCTTATATCTGGTCCCCATTCGATAGCAAGAGAGCGAACCAATCCCACCAATGCAGTCTTAGTTACATTGTATGGAAAGCAACCGGGCATGGAAGTGAAAGCATGATTTGAAGTCATAATAATCAATGCTCCATTTTGGCTGTTTTTTAAGTAGGGTGAAGCGAATCGACTTAAACACCAATGTGATTTCAGGTTTAGGTTGTGATTAAACGCCCAATCTTCCTGGCTGCATTCCAAGGCTCCTTTAAACACATTCTGGCCTGCATTTGAAACAACAACATCAATACCTCCAAATAGCTTAACGGTTGCCGTGACGAGCATTTTAAGCTCTTCTTCCTTGGTGACATCGACCTGGAAGTAGTGCGCTTGACTACCTGTTGTTTTCACCGTATTGACAAATTGCTGAGCTCCTTCTGAACTAGGGGATCTTGTTCCACAGCCAGCTACATGACAACCTGCTTTCGCTAGCATTTTGGCCACCCCAGCTCCAATACCACTACTGACACCAGTGACCAATGCAATCTGATTTTCTAGGTTTATTGTCAGCATATGTTGAATTTGGCGAATTATGTAATGCGTGTTTAGATATAAAACCCTTTCCTCTCTTTTCGAATGCCCGGATGTCTGTCCATTTCCTCTTCAATGAGATCAACACCCCAGCCTGGACGATCTGAAAGGATGAGTTTGCCCTGTTGAATGTCTATAGGATGACTAATCACCTGGTCCCTCCATGATACATCTGTAAACATATATTCTTGCTTGAAGAAATTAGGTATAGTCGCGCAAACATGAGCGCTACAAATTGTTGAAAGTGGTCCATTAGGATTGTGTGGAGCAATTAGGACACCGTAAGTTTCGGCCATCGTAGCCATACGTTTCATCTCTGAAGGTCCCCCACATCGGGTGACATCGGGCATGATAAAATCGCAAACTTGATTTTCCAAAAGAGGGCGAATGCCAGAACGGGTATAGTGACGTTCTCCAACACAAACCGAAATGCTGGAGTGGAGTCGGTTACGAAAGGCTATGAGTGTTTTCAGATTTTCGGGTCCAACAGGCTCCTCATACCAGGTGATATCCAATTCAGCAAGTCTTTGTGCCATAGAGAGGGCTGTTTTGAAATTGAGCATGGCGTGAGTCTCAATCATAATGTCTATGTTCGGACCTACTGCCTCTCGAACTGCTTTGCTAAGATCAAAGGCATGATCTTGCTGTTCCTTTGAAAGCGCCAAGTTAGTTTTTAAATCATCACCATATAAATAATTTACATGGGCAAAAGGATCGAATTTAAGCCCCTGAAAACCATTGGCTACCACTTGTTTTGCTTGAGAAGCGTAATCCTGAGCTATATGCTTTCCTTTTAAAAACCAATAATTTGCATATAAGGATATTTCCTTTCGAAAGGCACCACCTAGTAATTCATAGCAGGGAGTACCTAGCACCTTTGCTTTAAGATCAAGCAATGCCATATCGATTCCGCTGATTGCACAGAGCGTTGCTCCAAAAGGCCCTACCCAGTTTAAGTCTCGATACAGTTTTGTCCAAATAAAGTCTGTACGCATGGGATCTAAACCAATAATACGCTCACCTGCATGTTGTGCTGCTGCTTCAACAACTGGACTGCCTGGCCAATTGGTAGCTTCTCCCACACCTGTAAATCCTTGATCTGTGTAAATCTTCAGCAAGGTCCAGTTGTACTTGATGCCCTCTACCAACCAAACTTTCACCTCAGTTATCTTCATAAATAATATGAGAATTCATTTCATTTTTAGCGTTATCAATTGAATATCATTTGTTATTGAAAGATACTCAAAAATATGTTGGTTCAGCGTTTAGTTTATCAATCATTTTTTATCCTTATCGCAAATTTCGACCACAAATACATTGGAGGATGCAAGAGAAATTGTTTTACCAAATTATTTCTGCTGGAGGATCTAAATGCTGCGGTATCAGGTTGAGA
>JAHEJC010000609.1 GCA_024639065.1 Lewinellaceae bacterium
TCCATTTTATTTGAAGTCATTAAAGTTGCGATGGGTTTGTTACTAATTCTTAATCTGGGCAACTGGTACAATTTGTCAAACCTAATACCGGGTGCAAATAGCTGGATCATTATTTACTTAATAATCTCCCTTACCGCAAATATTTATTTCCTGTTTTTTGAAGGTTCTGGTCGTGCCATGATCAGATCAAAACAAAGCATCTCCTCAAGCTGATGTGTTTCAAAAAGTTTACAATTAAATTGGTACCTTATTGGTAATTAGCAACCTATGCCCAAACGAATCCCAATTGGCAAGAAACTATCCGGCGTATTATTCTGGTCTATCATCTCAGCCGCATTTATCGGACCAGGAACGGTCACTACTGCTTCTAAAGCTGGTGCCTCTTTTGGAACTAGTTTATTGTGGGCATTATTATTTTCAACTATCGCCACCATCATTTTACAAGAATCAGCCGCGCGAATTACCATTGCTACCAATAAAAATCTTGGGGAAGTCATCGTTTTAAAATATCAAAATGCCCAGAAATGGCGCATTCCATTGTTACTCTTCCTGGGCATTTTTATAGGTTGCTCAGCTTATGAAGCTGGAAATATATTAGGAGCCGTTGGAGGCCTTCAACTCTTGAGTACTATTCATCCAGCTTTTTTTATCATACTTTTAAGTGTCACTGCTGGATTATTATTATGGTTTGGTACTTATCGCAGCATTGCTAACGTGATGGGTATCATTGTTGCACTTATGGGCATTATTTTTTTAATCGCTGCATTTTCCTCTGAGATTCTTTTTTCCCAAATTATTAAATCTGCTTTTATTCCAGTTATACCGGGAGGATCTTCCTTGCTGATCATTTCATTGATTGGCACGACCATAGTACCTTACAATCTCTTTTTAGCTTCAGGAATAAGTCAGGGACAAAACATCCGAGAGATGCGTTTTGGCATCATCCTCGCAGTTTTAATCGGAGGAATTATTTCGATGGCCATACTTGTATCCGGAACCTTAGTTACCGGCGAGTTTTCGTTTGAAGCAATTGCTATATCATTGGAAAGTTCCTTTGGTGCTTTTGGAAGAAGTCTATTTGCTCTGGGTCTGTTTGCCGCTGGATTTACCTCCACAATTACAGCACCTCTGGCCGCTGCAATAACCGGTAAAAGTCTATTGTCCTCGAGTTCAAATAATTGGTCTATTCATTCCTGGTCATTTCGAGCTATTTGGATGATCGTCATTGCGTTAGGATTATTTTTCGGATTATCCGGAGTGAAGCCAATTCCGGCCATTATTTTGGCTCAAGCAGCCAATGGCATTTTGTTACCATTCTTTACTTCATTTCTTTTTTTAGTGATGAATGATTATTCTATGTTGGAAAAAAAGTATACGAATGGGATGATCCTCAATTTAGTAATGTTATTAATCGTTGGTGTAACCGCGTTTCTAGGCTTTGACAATGTACTTAAGGTGATGACCAACACTTTTCGAATAACGCTTTTCGCAGAATATTCCCAATGGATATCAGTTGGTGCCAGCTTCTTAGTGATTATAATATTGACTTTTTTATGGTTAAATAACTATTATAAACCTGGAAATACCTTTGAAGATTAGAGGTTAATTTCTACTTTTACGACCAATTCTCAAAGAATGAATCAAATATTAGAACAATCTCCCCCCATATTAGGCTCTTGGAGAAATATTTATTTGCTTGTTTTAGGATGTTTGTTGATTGAAGTCCTGTTATTTTATGTCCTAACCAACATTTTCTCCGTATAGCTTATATACAAAAGCAATTTTTTTTTAATATATAATTACCTTAAATAGAGACATTTTTGATCAATTTACTATTTTTGTGCTGTGGTTGGACTAAGATCAAAGGAACTATTATAAGAAAACATCGAATTGAGGCCTAATTATTGCGTTTATTAGATCTGAGTCCTTTTTTAATGCAATAATTATCGTTTAAATTCGAGATCGAACGAATTTTAAAATGCCGAGAGAAATAAGTAGCAATGTGCTAATAGCATTTTTTTGCATTTTGTCCTTGAAAATGTCTGCACAGACAGATGATGTTTCAATGCTTGAATTGGATTATTTTCAGCCGGTTCTATTAGATGAAAAACCTGCATTTAAAAAAGTTATTACCACGAGTGAATATGATTCTTTAAATGCAAAAGTGAATAGTATTCCAGTAATCAAAAGTATAAATTACAATAATTGGGATACGACCAATGTTCACGCTTATAGAGATAATCCGCCTA
>JAHEJC010000303.1 GCA_024639065.1 Lewinellaceae bacterium
AGCCATACATGTTATGGATAATCGACATTCAAATTCTATTATAAATCCAGCTAGGGATTAATCTAAGTAAAAATGCAATTAATAGCCATCTCTTTGTCACATATCCAATATTTTTCTTTTTTTTAATAATGTTGAAAATTTGCTGAGCTGCCAATTCTTTTGAGGCCATCCAAAAGTGCTTTTTGTTTACAAGTCCCGTATCAACAAACCCAGGTCTTATATCAGTAATTGTTATAGAGAGATTTGAATTTATTAACTTTTGTCTTAATCCTTGCAAATAACTTATTTGATAAGATTTGGCAGCATGATATGCAGGAGCCATTCTATTTCCTCTAAGTCCAGCCACTGAAGTGATTGCAACAAAGTGACCTTCCCCTTTGCTTTCAAAATATCTATAAGATTTATCAGCTATTTCAGTAAATGCTAGCACATTCAGTTTATTAGCCTCATTTTCTATTTCAAAGCCCAGATTTTTATCTAAATGTCCGATCCCAGCGCTAAAAACTAACAAATCCAGGCCACCTAACCAGACAATAGAATCATTAATAACTTCAGAACATTTATGAGTTGTACAATCTAAATATTTTACATTTAAGTTCTCATTCGAGATGTGAGTTAATTCACTCAAAATTTCATTTTCAATACCCGTTATTGCTACTTTATAATCATTCTCCAACAATACATTTGCTAAAGCACGTCCAATGCCTGTTGATGCTCCAATGATAATTGCTTTTTTCATCCTAAGTGTTGGTTGCCCACTTTGTTATATCTGCTCCAAATTATCTCACTTGTGCGCTTTTTTGATTTCAGTAATCACTTAATTCTTTTTTATCAACGATCGTGAAGTATGGGCAAGTTAGATTTCTGATGGTCAGACAAAAGAAAAGTGGTAGAGGCCATTAAACATTCGAAATCATTTCGGCTTCTTCTTTTTCTTATAGGCCTTGGCCAAAGGATTAAATCCAAATTACTTAGCCATTCATCACTTTCTATCTTTCATCATTGACATAGTCAAACCCTCAGGCTTCCGTCATATTTTGGGTAGTAGCGTAAATTATTAAAGAGGAAGACGTTTGTCAATGACTGGAGTCAGACAGGAAATAGATATTAGTCATACTAGAAAACACTCAAAGAGAGTGGTTTCATGATTATTATCCTCCATAGTAATAACATTCAAATTGAATCCTTTTCAAGATCAATGAAAGCCTATCGGTTTTCTACACCGGTTAAAGCTTATAAAAACTTCAATGGTTACAATCTTCCTTCTTACGGAGAAGCGATATGGCATTATCCGGATGGAGCCTTTACCTATGGCAAATTCAATATAGATAGCATAATTTACAATACGAATCCTGATCGCTGAAGGATATCTAAATCTGATTTACATCATAAGCTAAATTGATGACTATCATTGAGGATCCGTCCAGGGGCAGCTATATTAAGGTTTGAGAAAGTTCTTTTATCAACCTAAAATTACACATTATGTATCGCCGAAGAAGTTATCCTACGCAGGGATCATCGTTCTTTCCAACCATAAAGAATCGATTTATCCACCGTGATCTGGAAAAGGACTGGCGGATGGAAATTGATTTTCCTCCGGTTAATATGAAAAAGAAATCCGATGCCTTTGAAGTAACCCTTGCCGCTCCAGGTATGAAAAAAAATGAATTCCAGATTAAAGTGGAAGAAAATAGATTAATTATAACTGGAGAGCATAAGATGACCACAGAAGAAAAAACGGATGAATATGTTCACCAGGAGTATGATTTTCATTCTTTCAAGAGAATTATACCCTTGCCAAAAGAAGTCATGAAGGATGCCATAGAGGCTGTCTATGAAGGAGGGATCCTAACCGTTAAAATTCCTTATGTAAAAAAGGAAGATTCGGTGAAGCTTATTGCTGTGGGCGCCTGAATAGTTCCTTCTTTCGATAATCCGAATTGGGCTTTATTCAATTAATTAGATTAATTTCATTGAATGAGATGGTCTTTAAAGTTAGGGAAGGTATTTGATATCAACCTAGCGATTCACTGGACTTTTTTGATCCTGATAGGATGGATCTTTATTCAATATTATCGACAAAATAATGATCCCTATCAAGCCTTACTTGGCGTCTTGTTTATAATAGGGATTTTTGTCTGTGTAACCTTGCATGAGTTGGGGCATGCCCTAACTGCAAAGCGATTTGATATTCAAACCAAAGGCATTACTTTGTTTCCAATCGGTGGGATAGCCCAATTAGAAAGAATGCCAGAAAAACCTGGACAAGAGTTATGGGTGGCTTTTGCCGGTCCACTGGTGAATGTCGGTATTGCTTTTCTGTTATGGATACTTCTCGTCCTTTTTAATGGGATACCGACTACAGTTGATGTGGATACCCTTCAAAATTTGGGTGGCATGGGATTCTGGTTTAATTTGTTTTTGGCCAATGTGATCTTAGCTGTCTTTAACCTCATTCCTGCTTTTCCCATGGATGGAGGAAGGGTATTGAGAGCGCTATTGTCCTATCGTTTTGACCGGGGTAAAGCCACTCGAATTGCGGCAAGTATCGGACAGTTGCTGGCAATTTTCTTTGTTTTCTTGGGCTTTATAGGAAATATATGGTTGATTTTTATTGGGGTTTTTATTTACCTGGGCGCGGGAGGTGAAGCTTCTTTTGAAACTTCGAAATCAGCGCTGGAGGGTTACAAGGTACGAGATATAATCATGCGCAAATATTCCACATTGTCTCCGGAAGATCCGCTTCGTAGTGCGGTTAGTTTATTGCTTGATAGTCAAGAAAAAGAATTTATCGTAGTGAGTTTTGGCGAGGTGCGGGGGGTTCTGACCATGGAAGATTTGATTAAAGGGCTCTCGGAGTTTGGAGCTGAATCACCCGTTTCCAATGTGATGAAAAAAGATTTTTTACTGCTTCACCCTGATATGTTGCTTCAAGAAGTATATCAAAAATTGATGACGCATAAATGTGCTGTAGCACCAGTGATCCAGGATGGACAATTATTAGGTATCATTGACAAAGAAAACATTCGAGAGCTTATTTTGATAAGCAAAATCGGCAAATCTTCGAAAGTAAAAACTGGATTTTCTTATTAGGCTAAAAACTGATTAATTCAGTTTGCTAATTCATAATCCGAGCTTTAATGGCCTCCATGATTTGGTGTTTTGTTTGAACACCGGATTGTTGCCAGAGGATGTTCCCTCCCTTAAAAAGAGCTAAAGTTGGTACGCCTCGGATTTGATAGCGACGGGTAATTTTTGGGTTTTTATCGATATCAATTTTAATAACTCTAATTTCATCTTTTAACTCTTGGGCTAATTCTTTTAAAATGGGTGATTGCATTTTACAAGGACCGCACCACAAGGCATGAAAATCAATGAGCACGGGTTTGTCACCGTTGATAAGTTTTGCAAAATTTCCTTTCATGTTATTTACAATTTATAAACCACTACTTGCGATATTAACCAGTAGGCTGTTTTTCCTTTAGGGATTTTAATTTAGTAAATAGTTCTTCTTCCGGTTTACTGAGATTTTTTGGTATATCTATATGAATTTTTACTAATAAATCTCCATGTTGATGCGGATCGTTATAGTTGGGCATTCCTTTACCCTTAATGCGTAATGTCTCTCCCTCTTGGGTTCCTTTGGGGATTTTGAGTTTAATTGAACCGGTCATGGTGGGGGTTATTATTTCTCCGCCTAAAATAGCCGTATAGAGATCAATTCGTTGGATATGCGTTAAATTATTTCCATTTCGCTTAAACCGGGCATCTGTGCTGCAAACTAATTTTATATATAAATCACCAGGAGGACCCCCATGTGGGCTTGGATTTCCTCTTCCTTTTATTTTTAGCCGTTGACCTGATTTTGAGCCTGGTTTAATGGTGATTCTCATTTTCTGCCCATTCAACTCAAAACTCCGCTTGCTTCCTGAATAAGCTTCTAGCAAAGTAATTGGCATTTCTGCCTGAACATCCTGTCCTTTAAGGGAAGCCGTACGTCTACTTTGACCGCCTTGACTGAATGGATCGGCTCCTCCGGCTCCAAAAAACCTTTCAAAAAAACTTGAAAACCCACTTGATTCTGGTCCGGATTGTCCAAAAAACCCGCTTGGATCTCCTTGGAAAGTATATGTTCTGGAACCTCCTGAAGGTCGTTGGGCGTATCTTCTCCAATCACCTCCCCCTTGTTCATAGGCTTTCCAATTAGCACCTAACGCATTGTATTTTTTTCTTTTTTCGGCATCACCCAAGACTTCATTTGCTTCATTGATTTCTTTAAATTTTTCCTCTGCTTTTTTATCTCCAGGATTTTTATCTGGGTGGTATTTTGCAGCTAGTTTACGAAAGGCTTTTTTGATATCTTTTTGAGAAGAATGCTTATTTACACCGAGTATTTTATAATAGTCTTTATATTTCATTTGGTTTGTTTAGATCCATTTTAGCTGATTAATTATTCATTCAGCAAAGATGACAATAATAGAACAATATGGATCGATTTCGAAGTTCCATTAATATAGATTAGCACCTTCTTAGGCTCGAAATTTTAATTTGCTTATTGCGCTAATCCATTCATGGATTTAAAGAACAAATAAATTTTCCTAGTGATAACCTTTCATCCTTTTACCAGAATGAACCAATTAACACTTTATTAAAAACCCTTTATTCATACTCAAAAAACAGCAAAAACACCACGTAGAATTGGAAAGTTTTGAGCATTAATTTAGCGCTTGAAGCTCGGCAAAAATCAGTCCTATATAGATTTATTTAATATGAAAAATTGTGTTAATTTCCCTTTGTGTTAGTATATTGTTTTTTTTATACACCAAATGATCTATATTCATAGGTGAAAAAGCGAATTGAACCAAATATTTTTTGGTATTGTTTTAGTTATTAATGTATAGAGATTGTTTGGTTTTGTGCAGTTTGAGTTAAAATTGGAATTAAACAATTATGGACGAATCACAAGATGCAAAAGGTGATTATAAAAGGCCTTCTTTATTTTGGTTAGTAACCGAAGCTGGAAGAGCAGTTACGGAGATGGGGCTCTCATTGCCTTATCGTCGCTTGACCGGATATGATCACAGCAGCGATGGACATCCGGTAGTCGTGTTACCTGGATTTATGGCTTCCTCTAATAGTACGGCCCCATTGAGAAAATTTATTAATAAATTAGGGTATACATCGCTGGACTGGGGTTTGGGACGGAATTATGCCAAGGAGGAATACATTGAGATTCTCGCTGACAAAATCGAAAAACTGTATGAAAAATTCAATCAGCAAATTACCTTAATCGGATGGAGTCTCGGTGGTGTTTACGCAAGACAAATTGGTAAATTGGCACCAGATAAGGTACGTCAAATCATTACCTTAGGATCTCCTTTTCAAGGAATATCAAAACCTAATAATGTAGCCTGGATATATAATATCCTCAATGGTGGGAAGAAACCAGCTAAAGTAAATCCGGAATTGTTGAAAAACATTCCAAAGCCGGCTCCCGTACCTACCACGGCAATCTATTCCAAACAAGATGGAATCGTACCCTGGCAGCTTTGTATGGAAGACGAAGATCATAAGAGACAAAATATCGAAGTCAAGGGAAGTCATTTAGGGCTGGGTGTCAACTATACAGTACTTCGAATTATCGCGAGCAGATTACCGTATGAAAAGCATGAATGGGTGCCGTTGGACATTGAAAACAATGGAAGTGACGAACTAGTATTATCTCCTTCTATGTAAATATCCGTTATCCGTTATCCGCTGACCGCAATCAGATGTCTGCTATCCGCTAGATAGACCTCATTGCTGTACATGGGCTCCAAGTGATTATGATTGGATGATTAAAAATAACAAAATACCAAGACAAGAAATGAAGGTATACAGTAGGCAAATCCAACTGATGATCAGAAAATGAAAATGCAAAAACAAGTGTTGAAAAATTAATTAAAAATCAAGTCATATTTTTAGTCATTAACAACCATTCAACATTCAACATTCAACATTCACCATTTCTTCGGTCATTCTTTCTTTAATTCTCCTGTCCCTCCATTAGGCTTTGGTATTGCTACAGTTTCTCTTTTCTTTCCATCCCGGATTAAGCCAATAGACATTATTACACTGCTTATAAGAATAACATAAAGTAAGATTCCGCTGTCAAATCCTTCAATCTCAAGCGCTTCGGGTATAGCAAAAAACAGTAGTATAGTAATGAGACCTCGTGGTGCGATCCATAATTCTGGATATAAAAAATCCCGATCGACCAATTTTAAAACGATAAATCGCACACTGTAGAGAATTGCTAGAATGCACAAACTGATCAGAGCAACCCGTAAACTGATCAATGAACTCAGTTGGATCGTCATGCCAAAAATTACAAAGAAAAATGTACGCACTACAAAAGCGGTCTCTGCAGTAATCAAGTGAAAGTCTTTTTCGACCTTTTCGATTGGATCATCTTTCTCAAAAGAGTTTTTAAATATCTTAAAAAACATCTGGTGGTTAGCTAAAGCAAGACCGAAAACCAAGACGATCAACAGTGGAGAAAGGTGTAATAATTTCCCCAAAGAATATAGTAAAAGAAGCACCGCGATGAGTAAGAACAATTTGTGCCCTTTAATATCCTTAAAGAAAAATACCAACACGTAACTAGCTAAAATGGCTACCACTAAGGTGACAATAAATCCAAATCCAAACTGTAAAGAAGCTTTGCTCCCGCCCGATTCTATCAAACTAATAATGAAATAGAATATCATTATACCGATAATATCGGAAAAAGTACTTTCATAGATCATGAACTCTTTCTTGCGCCCCAATAAATTTGATACACTGGGGATAATAATTGCACTGGACATAATAGCCAAGGGAGTTGCATACAATAACGATCGCATATAATCACCAGGAATGAAAGCTTGAATAATAAAACCAATTAACACGGCAGAAACAATCAAACAAACGAGCGCTACAATGGCAGTTTTCCCTATTAGAGGCAGTTTTTCTTTATTAAGCTCCAGGTCCAGTGCAGCCTCTAGCACAATCATGATTAACCCTACAATTCCCAGAATTTCTAATAAGGGCATCAAGTTTATATCTTCGTAGTGCAGTGCTTTTAATCCCTGTTGGATAAGAATCCCGGTCAAAATCAACATGATCACCGAAGGGATATTTGTTTTCTTGGCCAATATGTTATAAAGAAAAGAAAGCACCAGGATGGCGGATCCGGCGATTAATAAGACATAGGGACCAGAAAGATCTATATTGGCTAAAGTTGTTAATTTCATTTACGATTTGTTCAAGTTATATTTTGTAAAAGTACATTTATTCCAGACATTATATAATAGATTTTTTTAATATAAAGATTTAATTGTTATATACCAAATACTAGCTATACCGTCTTTTCGGCATATAATGCATTTTCTTCATCCCAATTTACTGGTCGCTCAAATATTAACTCGATCTCTTTGGTGCGACCATGTCCATCCCATTTGATAGGAACCAATTGAATGAACCGCCATCCTTTCTCGGCCATCCTGCGTATAATCAGCTGATAATCTTTGTCGTAGGAGTGTGTAAAAAAGCCACTTCTAGCAGTTATCTTTTCAAATTTGTATTCAAACATTGTAGGAGAATTTTTTCTTTCTGACTTATAATAATGAAAATCTGGATGATTGGAATATTTATTTAGATGAATAGGGCCATTAAATCCATTTAAGTCGCTTGATATCATTAATTTCTATATATCAGAAATGATTTTGAGCAATCTTCAATTCAGCTGTGATGGTTCGTCCAAGCGAAAGATGATCCTGAATATTTGGCATATTGTCATCTTTCAGATTGATGACTATCATCTGATTACTTTGACATAAGTTATATTTTTGATTAATCCCTCATACATAAAAGATGGTTTGAAATTTTTTCATTTAAAAACTCCAGCCATGAAAACTATATTTTCTCGATTTTTTTCTTTTTGTTTTTTCTGACCTAATTCCCCAGTATTGGGAACGCGATATTGCCCCAGCTAATAAGAGTTACATATATCCATCTTTTCCAGGCGATGATATCAAATTATTCTCTAATTCTGTTTAAAGACAGATTAAAAATAAGAATGGCGAAGCAGTAAGCATTAAGAGTATTAATTATATTGAACTTATCCCACTCTTAGTTCAGTCTACCAAAGAGCAACAAATACGCATAGAGTTACTTGAA
>JAHEJC010000030.1 GCA_024639065.1 Lewinellaceae bacterium
ACGTGCCAGCGTCTATTGTCAAAGCGTTGTCGCATGCCAACAGATTACAAGATATCCTAACTGCTAATTTTCAAGAGGGAGCAACGGGTAATCAAATGCTGGAAAAATCATTAAATCAAGCAAAAGCTGAATCGATTCAAGCTTCTATCTATACCCATCCAATTGGCGTGCACGGTCACGCTGCGGGGCCCACTATAGGTATGTGGGATCAGCAACAGGGCGTACCAGGAAAGGGAGATTATCCTTTATACAAGAATACGGCGTATTCAATTGAACTTAATGCAGCTTCTGAAATTCCGGAATGGAATAAAATTATTCGAATCATGCTTGAAGAAGATGGTTATTATGGTGAAGATGGATTCCACTATCTGGATGGCCGTATGACCGAGATTTTGACCATTCCAAGAAAGTAAATAATCAAATTAACCATTGCATTACAGACTCAGTTAACTGAGTCATTATTAATGAGTATGAAAATTTTTTCAATTGCGAGCTTCCAATTATTGAGATCCCTTCATTGGATAAGATTAATCTAAATAACCCATTATGCTCATTAATTATTTAAAAATTGCCTGGCGCAATATCTTGAAAAACAAGCTATGGTCATTTATTAATGTAGCCAGCTTGGCGCTAGGTATTGCCGCTTGCCTGGTAATTTTTCTGTTTATTCAGGATGAAAAGAGTTTTGATAGCATACATCTAAACCGAGAAAATATATATCGATTAGATGAAGTACAAAGTTTTCCAGGAACTAATACACAGAAAGTTGCACTTTCTATGCCTGGTATGGGGCCTGCACTGCTAAAGGATTACCCGCAGATCCAAAAATTTTCCAGGTACTGGGGAAGGGGCAAACATCTATACATAAAAGGAGATAAAAAACTTTTAGTAGATGAATCTGTGGTGGTGGATAGTTCTTTTTTGGATATGTTTGACTTTCATCTCTTGGAAGGTGATAGGGCAACTGCATTAAGAGAGCCATTTTCTATAGTGCTTACCAAAAGAATGGCCGATAATCTATTTGGGAATACCAATTCACTTGGCCAATCCGTAACCATGGACGAAAACGATTACAAAGTAACCGGCGTATTGAAGGATGTTCCTGAAAACTCGCATATGCAATTCGACGCGTTAATTTCTATGGCTACGACGACAAGTGAAAATCCTGATTTTGATAATCAGTTTGGTTCGAATTATTTGGTTACATACTTAGAAATGCGATCGGATGCTGATCTGGACGCATTAACCATAAAGATGCCTGAATTCTTGCTGCGATATATGCCGCCTAATGATGGAAGTGTAGGTACAGTTAATGATTATTATAAGATTTTTTTTCAACCACTATCTGCTGTTCACTTAGCTTCCATGGACATAGAACATGATTACCATAACCATCGGAAATTTAATGGGGTGTATTTAGGTGTATTTACCTTGGTGGGCCTTTTGATTTTAATTATCGCCTCCGTTAATTTTATGAATTTGATTACAGCTCGAGCATCCCAACGTTGGAAAGAAGTAGGCGTTAGAAAAACTATTGGCGCACTGAAGAATCAATTGTTTACGCAATTTTCATTTGAATCGGGTTTGCTTGGACTATTAGCATTCTTTTTTGGATTAGCCTTAGCGTGGACTTTTATTCCTTTTTTGAATAAATTATTGGACCGGTCCCTTTCCTTAGTTTATTTTTTAGATCATCCATTAATTTTAGTGGGTGCATTTCTCTCTACTATGTTTATAGGTGTACTAGCTGGCGTTTACCCATCCTACTATCTTTCTTCTTTTAAAACGGTAAACATACTAAGAGGAGGTCATGAAGAGAACAAGAAATCCATATTTCGGAGCTTTTTAGTCGTGCTGCAATTTGGATTAGCCATTAGCATGATCATCTGCACTTTTATTGTAGTGCAACAATTATACTATGTATTGCACAAGGATATCGGATTCAATAAGGATCATATTTTGTTAGTGGATCTGAATGAGGATGCCAATGAAGTTTTTTCTATCCTGAAGACCGAACTCAAGCGCAGCGGTCAAGTAAAAGGTGTAACCGCCTCGGGCCAGCGATTAGGAAATAACTTTCACCAATGGGGCTTTAAATTGAAAACTGATACGATACGAGGAGTAACGCCTAGTAATGTGAATGTTGATTATGATTATTTGGATGTATATGAGATCAAGCTTCTGGCAGGGCGTAACTTTTCAAAGGATCGACTGAGGGATAATGGTTACGGGTTTATCATTAATGAATCATTGTCCAAAGAACTGGGCGTGGATGATCCCATTGGAGTTAGTGCCGGTCATTCGTGGTATCCCGATGATACACTAGGAACGATTATCGGTGTAGTGAAAGATTTCAATTTCAACTCGCTCCATTACGCAGTTAATACCTTGGTTTTGGTCGTTCATGAAGATTGGGGCTATGATGAGCTGTCCATCAAAATTGATGGTAAAAACATAGAAGCTGCGATTGCTGAGGTGCAACAAATATGGAATAATTTGGTCCCAGAATGGCCCTTTCAATATTCATTCTTAGATCAACATTTTGAAGCTTTGTATAGATCCGATCAACAGATGGAGTCAGTGGCTGCGATCATGGCTATTTTGGCTATCCTTATTGCTTGTATGGGATTATTTGGTTTAGCAGCTATTAATACTGAAAAGAAAATTAAGGAAATTGGAATACGAAAAGTTTTGGGTGCATCCGTTCAGAATATCCTATTACAATTATCCAAAAATTTTACCTTTTTAGTATTGCTAGCGTTCGTGTTATTTAGTCCTATTACCTATATTCTAATGAAAAATTGGTTGGAAAATTTTGCGGATCGCATTACAATTGGCCCCTCAGTTTTTATAATGGGATTCGCTATTGCCTTTGTGATAGCCATCCTCACTATGAGTTTTCACACGTTGAAGGCAGCATTAAACAATCCGGTGAATTCTTTGAGAGATGATTAACATTCTATGCATTATGTGATTTTGATAAACCGTGATTTAGCAGTATTATTAAACCATTAATAATATGAAAATCATTTTGCTATTCATATTTAGCTGGTGCCAATCGTTATTAAGGACAGAATGCAACGTTACCTAAGATTAGTTTTATTCGTATTAATGGCTAATGGACTTGACATTCATTATTTGGTTGC
Source organism: Lewinellaceae bacterium (assembly GCA_024639065.1). Lineage (GTDB taxonomy): Bacteria > Bacteroidota > Bacteroidia > Chitinophagales > Saprospiraceae > JAHEJC01. The sequence goes on from JAHEJC010000030.1 coordinate 3,147, forward strand.
CCAATCAAATGAGGGTAAAGAGTTTTATTTTAGTTTTATGCAGCATATTGATCAAGGTCAGAATAGTATGGTTGCCTTGATTAGTTCGAGAACATCTACCCGTGGTGTGATCAGTGCACCAAGCGCTAATTTTAGTAGCGTATTTTCCACCACTCCTGGTGAAACGACGATCATTAATTTGCCAAAAGCAGCTGAAACTATAGGTTCTGAAAGGATTCAGAATAATGGACTTCGAATCATTTCTGAAGAACCAATTTCCGTTTATATTCATCAATATTCTGGTATGCGCTCTGAAGCGTCTTTGGTCCTTCCAATTGAATCGTTAGGTAATGCGTATTATGTGATGAGTTATGAAGGTATTACTGGATTCAATAGCAGTGAAGTGTTCCCTTCAGAATTTTTAATTGTGGGTACGAAGGATGATTCATCCGTAGAGATAACTTTGTCAGATGATACAGAAGGAGGAAGAAGAGCCGGTATGAAATATTCGATCAATATTAATGCTGGGCAGACTTACCAGGTTAGAGCAAGAGCAGCATCCGATGATTTAACAGGTACTTATATTGTTTCTGACAAACCGGTTGCTGTTTTTGGTGGTAATGCCTGGACCTCGGTACCTACCTCTTGTAATTTTAGAGATAATTTGCTTGAACAAATGTATGCGGTGGGAACTTGGGGAAAGCAATATGTGGCAGCACCCAGTGCTCATCTTGCTTTTAACGTGTATAGAGTCATAGCGGCTGAAGACAATACGTCAGTGGAAATCCTGAGTAGTTCGGCACGAACTATTTCATTAAATCAGGGGAATTTTAATGAATTTGAGTTGCGAGGAGAGGGGGCCTATATAAGGAGCAACAAACCAATTTTGGTGGCTCAATATATTCCGGGTGAATCTTGTAATGGCCGAGGTAATGGAGACCCTTCCATGCTCCTTTTAAATAGTATTGAACAATATCGGGATACGGTAACCTTATACAACTCATCCTTCGAGAATATTACTGAAAATTTTATCAACGCGGTAATCAAGACGGAAGACACAGCGATAACTTTTTTGGATGGCCAAGTTTTAAAAAGCACCGCTATCTTTTCCGGAACATTAGGGCCTGATAATGAATTCACTTACTTGACTGCAAAGGTCAATACTGGTGCACACAACTTAATATCTTTGGGTTGTGGGGTCATTGCTTCAGCATACGGGTATGGACCGATTGAGTCCTATGCTTATGGTGGTGGAGCTAGTTTTAGTCAGGTAAATTCAAATCCGATTCCAGAAGGCGGATGCCTGAATGATACGGTGTTTTTTGATGCTGGTTTAAACCCATTTCAACATGAATTATTCTGGGATCTTGGGGATGGTACGTTTAGTACGGAGGCCTCTTTTCAACATTTTTACAGAGAGCTCGGATTTTATCCAGTGACTTTGATGATCTATAATAAATGCCTGGATATCCGAGATACCTTATATCGAGACCTGGAGATATCGCTCAGGCAAGCAGTATCAGCTGTTCCGGATACGTTAGTATGTGAAGGAACATCTTTATTTTTAGGTGCCACCGATGTAGATCGCGCCACTTATCAATGGCTTGGTCCGGATGATTTTTATTCTGAAGAACAATATCCTATCTACGATTTGATACCGGCCTCGGCCAGTGGTGTCTACGAAGTTATTGGTATTATTTCTGGTTGTGCCACCTTTCCGGTATATACGACAGTAGAGGTGATTCCGACACCAGATCCTGAGTTTAATCAAGACACTTTTTTTTGTAGCCGGGATCATGAAGTCATTCTGGAAGTGGGAGATTTTATAGCGTATTCCTGGCCAGATGGTTCTACGGGCCCTTCTTTCACTACGGCACAAGAAGGACTTTATAAAGTATACGTGACGGATGAATACGATTGTGTGGGTACCGATTCGATTCAAATTTATGATCGATGTCCTACTCAAATATTCGTGCCCAATGCTTTTAGTCCAAACCAGGATGGCATTAACGATCGACTGGAAATATTTGGCAATGATATCAATGATTTTCACCTAACCATTTTTGATCGATGGGGTAATGTTGTTTTTGAAAGTGCGAGTCAATCGGATCATTGGGATGGTAACTTTGCTTTAACCCCTGCTCCTGCGGGTGTTTATACCTGGAGATTAGACTACGCTGGAATCGCTGCAAATCGACAGATAAAAGACTATCGCAAATTTGGAACAATTACTTTGATAAGATAGGAATCTTCCGGATTGTTTTATCAAAGGCATATTACAAGACTTTCACAAAAGAAGAAAGTTGTTTCTTAACCGCTGGGCTGAAATAATGGAAAGACAAAAGAATTGAAATTTAATGTTTTAGTAATTGCATAAATAAGATATAATCCTAGGAAGTCTTAAAGAAATTGATTTTATCTTTGATTTATTAATCACTTAACGATTCTTAATTATGCAAAATTTTAACGTAATGGGTTTGAGTAGTTTATTTGGATTAACGTTTCTACTGATGGGAATTCCAGGTATTGGCCAAGATCAGGTAAAAGAGCTTTATGATAATTGGAGTGAGGCTCTAAATGAAAACGCATACGCAAGTGATTTTGAGTCTTATTATGATTCTACTTCCTTCATTTCGTACGGGAGGGTTATTGAGTCAGGAAAAGAGGCGATCAATTTACAGGTTGAAAAATTAAAAACCCAAACTGGTAAGATTCAAGCTATTGAAGTTTTAGATTTGACCAAAGGCAATAGTGGAAATATCATGAGTATTGCCAAGATTACCACTGCAAAAGGCTCTTTTCTGGCACTCACTACCTGGCGAAATCGGGGCGGCAGCTACACTAGGGAATTTGAAGTCATATTACCACAAAATACAGCTAGTGATGATGATATTGAAACTGCCATCGGATTACAACGACAGAAATGGGAAGATTTATCGAATGCACATGAACCCAGTAAACTAATTAAGGAATTGTGTGCATTGGATGTAAATTATATTAGCAGTGGTAGAAAAATTGTAGGTCAAGAAGAGCTGATCAAGGCTTATAAATATATGGAAGGTGAGCAATGGAAGATTAAACTGACTAAAAAATATTTGGTGCAAGTGGACGACAAAACTGCTTTTGAGATAGGCTCTTATGTGTCCAGTGGTCAAGGCCAATACCTTTTGATCTGGAGAAAACGCTACTGGGATGGTCAATGGGTGATTGAGACAGATTCTAATTTTTAGCGAATTCCTTTCTAAGGATTACCCGGTTTTAGACTTTGCATTAACTAATAAGTATTAAAAAAGCAGCTATTGGAAATGCAATAGCTGCCGGGAAGATGTTCTGGAAATGTTGATTCGTTTGACAACCAATTAACGGATACTTTTACCTGTTTTATCCCTCAAAAAGGTGATTATTGGTGCTCACCCGGCCTTTTTACTCATTTATTGAGCAAACGGCTTCATCATTTTACCTGGAAATGACGAATTCTAATACAATCCTTACGCTTACTAAAACGCCATGTATTCCTTATGAAAAGGATGGTATAATTGTATTGACTATTAACAATAATTATATGTACCATTTCTCCTTAATCAAAAGTACCATCAAGATGAACAGGTTAATCTATTTATTCGTTGCCAGCTTAATCGGAACTCAATTAATGGCCACTGATCCATTGTTATCTCAAGGGGATCAGTTATTTGTGGTCGCTCATTCAGGGATCAATGCACGAGCATTTCCTTCTACCGATTATGCCGTTTTATTTGGAGTTGGTTACGGAGAAAAAGTTGAGGTAATTGAAGCCAATATGAATGCATCAGAGTGCATAGATAATCTGAATGGATTTTGGATCAAAGTGGTTTATGGTAACCAGGTTGGGTATGTTTTCGACGGCTATTTGAGCAAATTGCCACCATTAGAAATAGAAGATTTAGAAGCTTCCGAAGATTATATAGATCGAGTTAAAAACTATGCATTGATGCAGCTCGGACCTTCTATGCCCAAAGTAACTTATAATAATCTGATAGATGGAGAAAGTGCTTTCAAAATAGACATACACAGTCTCAAAAAAGGATGTCAATATGTAGAATACACTTATTGGGAGGGGATGGATGCCGAACTACAACTTACGAATCTGCGGAATGTAGAAATGACCTATTTATTGGGTAAGTTATTTCACGACAATGCAAATTTTGATCCATCGGAAGTACCCAGTTTAGATGAAGGAAAAACAATTCAATTTTCCTCTGAAGAAGGTTACTATGTAACCATTAGAAAACTTGATAACAGATACAGCATCTTTCTAGAGGTTGGGTCTTGTTGCTAAAAGTAGTTTAATAGACCCAATAAGCAAACTGGCTAGTTATAGCTTGTTTTAACCAATACAGTGCAAGGGGGGCAAATTAAGTAACTGGAGAAAAATTTTTGGTTTTTCGATTGGATTGCTTTACTAACCAGTTATTTTTTTGCTCCTCTTATTTATTTTAAAACAAAAGTTGCTCTCATGTTGAGAACAACTTTATTAATTTTTGAAGCCTTCCTGCACCGGTCAAAACAGTCCAGGTCAAACAGTCCAACAGTTTAATTATTGTCCTGGCATATTGTAATAAAATCTTTCTTCCTTGATTTGGTTACCTTCCCATTGTTGTATACCTACTTCCTCCATTTTCATTCTTCCTATTCCCTTGAAGGTAACATCAAACCATACTTCACAGCAAGTGGTACCTGCTTCCTCATCTGCCATAATGGACTTTACGCCTCCTCCATGCATCTCCTCTACACTTCCAAACCAATCCGTAATAGCTTTTCGTTGAGCGGCTTTGCCTTCTCGTCGTTCGCCAGTAGGCATTTCAACGATCGTGCAGTCATCTGCATAATATTTTTCAAAAGCCTCCATCGTTTGGCCTTGACTTTGCAGGGCTTGAAAATCTTTGGCTAGTTCTAAGTAACTCATGATAATTAATTTTTTGATTGATTATGATAATAATTGGAATATACGGTATAATTTTCCAATGTTTCAAATAAATAACGAATGGATAAGTGCAGATGGGGACAAAACATTAAAAAGAGTGTACAAAATTTTTTAGTAATAGAATGATCCAATTTTTAGATAATAAAATTGCATGTCAAAGGGGCCATTGATAGATTTATCAAATCAGCTTCAAAAATCAAAAAATGCTGAAGTAAACGCTAGTATAAAAACCTCTTTGAATGGATCTAGCCTAATTTGACCAACCATTCCATAACCTGTTGTTTTCTGCGCACAGCCACCGGTATTTTAGTTTCATCCGTCAGGACTAAGTAGCCTCCGTCGGTTTTGATAAATTCACGAATATAATTTCCATTGATCAGATGCGATTGGTGGCAACGAATAAATCCCTGATCTTTCAAGATTTGTTCAAAACCCTTCAGGGTCTTGGTGACAAATAATCTTTTCTGATTGTTAAAATAAAACCAAGTACAATTGTTGTCAGACTCACAACGCACAATATTATTTATTTCTACAATGTGAACCTTATCCTGGGTATGGAGCGCTATGCGATCCGGAATTTGATTCTCGTAGGCAGCTTTAAGCAGTGGAATCTGTCCTGATAAAATGCTTAATTGCTGAATGGCTCTTTTTACAGCTTCCATCAAGTCGTCAGAATCAATAGGTTTGAGAAGATAATCAACCGCAGCATATTTAAATGCTCGCAAAGCATGTTCGTCCGAGGCAGTTGTGAAAATAACCTTAAAAAATGGTTCTCCGATTATTTCCAAAAAATCAAATCCAGTCCCATCACCCATCATGATATCTAGAAATACAATGTCTGGGTTTACTTTCTTTACTAATTTTGCACCTTCGACCACACTTCCAGCGGTACCGATAATCTGAATTTCCGGACAAAATTTATTTAAATCATTTTGTAGGCCATGGATTGCCTGAGGCATGTCATCAATAATTATGGCTGTAGTCATATGGATTTACGCATTACTATTATTGTAAACTTAAAACATTCAAACAAATTCCTTTGGAAAGAGATATAATTCTTAATCTACCGGATTATTTCTGCTGCAAAATCACAAAACGAATTAATGGCTGCTTTAATTGTTAATTAAAAGGACGACCAGTTTTACGTTTAAATTTTTGTTAATTACACATCAGGGAATGATTTATGTATACAAAATATTGTTCTTTTGAAGATCGCAATGTGTTTTTGATATTTAATAATGATCGATGCGAATGCTTTTAATTGAACTCAATCTGACAATTTTTCAATTATAAAATTGTTACTTTTGAAATTGCTAAAAGTCTTAATGTCAGAATACTTCAAAAAAAATAAACGTTTTAGTATGTTATATAAAAGAATTTCATTTCTACTCGTATCATTTTTATTTTTTGGCTCGATCCATCTGGGAGCTCAAGGCAGTGCTGCGTATGAAGCCGAAAACAAAGGATGGTTGGTTGATATAGATGAAGCTTTTGCAGAGTCCCAAAAAACAGGTAAACCAATTTTAGCGAATTTCACTGGCTCTGATTGGTGCGGGTGGTGTAAAAAATTAACCGCTAGTGTATTTATCCAAGAAGAATTTAAGGATTGGGCGAAAGATAATGTAGTTCTTTTAGAACTGGATTTTCCAAGGAGAAAACGATTACCAGAAAAATATACCAAACAGAACCAAGGATTACAACAAGCATTTGGTGTCAGGGGATTTCCAACTATTTGGGTATTTGATCTTGATCGAAATGAAGAGACCAAGCAATTTGGAATTAAGGCATTAGGGAAAACGGGATATACCCAGACACCAGAAGAATTTACGGCCAATGTAAATAAGATGATTGCTCGCAGGAAACCTACACCCTAATGTTTGATAATATCTGAAAGGCTTTACTAACATCATCAATTCTTAGTATTTTATTCTAATATAATTCTAACAGATTCAAAATCATCTCTTATCTTACTAGTATAAATCAGCGCAATATTAGTTGCATAGGGCCAATTAATATTTGAGTAGTTATACGATTGATAATGAATGATGAGCAACCCATCATACCGCCTGACCCAAAAGTTGAGTTAATCGCAGACCAAACAGCGATTGGCACATCTCATAGTATTAAAAAATTTGGAACTTTTCAAGGTGTATTTACACCTACGTTATTAACCATTTTAGGGGTGATCATGTATATTCGTGGTCCTTGGGTAGTAGGTAATGCAGGCGTTGCCGGTGCTATTATAATTATATCGGTCGCTACGGCTATCACTTTTTTTACCTCGCTTTCCATGTCTTCTATTGTAACCAATATTCGAATCAAAGCTGGAGGTGCTTTTTCAATTATTGCCCAGTCATTGGGCTTAGAAGTGGGTGGGGCCATTGGACTTCCTCTATATCTAGCACAAGCTTTTGCGGTTGCGATGTATATTTTTGGATTCCGTGAGGGATGGCTTTGGTTATTCCCAAATCATTCAGCAATACTGGTGGACTTAATCACCTTTGGACTAATATTTGGCATTGCCAACATCAGCACTGATTTTGCTTTCAAGATACAATATGTGGTTTTGGTTATCATTGGATTATCCTTAATAAGTATTGGATTGGGTGTACTCAAATTTCCAATACAAGACAATATCCAGTGGTTTGGTAACTATCCGGGATCCGTGGAAAACAATTTCTCAGGTTCATCATTTTGGATTGTATTTGCTGTTTTCTTTCCGGCAGTGACCGGTGTAATGGCTGGTGCAAATATGTCCGGAGATTTAAGTGATCCCAGAGTAAGCATTCCAAGCGGGACCTTGTCGGCCATCGTGCTAAGCTACTTCATTTATATATTTCTAGCTGTTTTTATCGCTTTCATAGCGTTGCCCAATGAAATGGTTTCGAACTATAATATCCTGATTGATCGATCCTTTTTTGCACCTATTGTGCTGGCAGGTTTACTGGGTGCTACTTTTTCTTCTGCACTTTCATCCTTGGTTGGTGCGCCTAGAATTTTGTTTGCCCTGGGTCAAAACAAAATCCTCACGGGCAATGATAAATTGGCCAGGGTAGATAAAAGAGGTGAGCCTAAGATTGCTTTATACATTACCTCAATTATTGTATTACTTTCTTTGTTATTACGGGACTTAAACGCTATTGCTCCCTTACTTACTATGTTTTTTCTTATTACTTATGCGATGATCAATGTTGTTGTTTTAATTGAGCAGGGGCTAGGTCAAATTAGCTTTCGTCCTACGCTGAAAGTACCGATGATCGTTCCTTTACTTGGTGCAATAGGTTGCTTTTTCGTCATGTTTATTATTAATTCTACGGTTGGAATTATTGCGCTAGCATTAATAGTAGCTATGTATATTTATTTATTAAGAAGTAAAAGCTTAATGAATGAGGAGGGCGATGTGCGGAGTGGGTTGTTTAATAGCTTGGCAGAGTGGTCTGCGAAGGTGGTGAGCGGATTGCCGGCGGCTGAAGATCGCAGTTGGCAACCAAATTTGATTGTACCTGCCGACCAGGTGGACGATGTATTAAAAGCCTATAAGACTATTTTTAATTTGGCCAGGCCCAAAGGATCAATTAAAATATTATACTTTACAGCGGAACCAAGGAAACGAAGATCATTGCACCGAATTAAAGAGCTTTGTGCACATTTTATGAAGCAAAATGTAAGTGCAAATTATGCAGTCATTGAATCAAGCCAATTTAATGAAGATGTTCTTACGGCTATTCAAGGACTAACAGCTGCATTTTTTAAACCCAATACTTTGTTTTTAAGCCTTTCTGATGACAAAGACCGGGATGAAGATATTCATCAGATTATGTCGAAATCAAATAATTTTGGATTTGGCGTTTATCTTTATGCACCTTATAAGCGGGTAGGCCTGGGTATAGAAAAATCCATCATGTTGTGGATCTCTTACAAGTTTGTACAAGAAATAGATAACTGGAAACTTAAATACATTAATTTAAGCATACTTACTGCTTATTTACTTAAAAGAAACTGGCATGGATTTATTCGTATGACCATCTATGATGTTCCAATCAATCAAAATGATATGGTGATTCAATGGGCCAATGATTTAAAAATTTTAGCCAGACTACCTAAAGAATTAGTAATTAGTATTTCAAATAATGGCATTGAGGAAACAGCTCAAAGTATGGATCGACCGGACGTAAGTATCATTCCTTTGAAAAATGAAAAAGTTGAAATGGACACCATCCGCCAATTACTTGTTAAACTAGAATCTTCTTGCATCTTTACCCTGGATGGAGGTAGCGAAAATGCACTTGCCTAGAAGTTATATCGGAATATTCACAGTGACTCTAGTACCTGAATCACCCTGATTGCTCAAATCATGTATATGTACTCGCTCTAATTTTTTATTTTTAGACATTAGTTTTAGGCGTTCACTAGTTACATTCATACCCATAGATATGTGGTTATTACCTCGATCTATTTTATTGGACTTTGACTTTTCTATGCCCACTCCGTTATCTTCAATAATACATTCAAGTACATTGCCTTTGATCCCAATATCTATCTTCAGCTGGCCTAGATAGTTAATATTCCCCAGTCCATGAATGATTGCGTTTTCTACAAATGGTTGGAGCACCATAGAAGGAATTAAAATTTCCTCTGTATCGATTTCAGGATCTATGTTGAAAGTATAAGTAAAGGATTGACCTCGACAAAATTGCTCCATTTTAATATATCGTTCCAGGGTTTCTAATTCTTGGTGTAGCGAAACATGATCTACTTTAGAATTGGTTAGTATGGAGCGCATTAATTTGGCAAAATGGCTTATTTGTTTTCTTGCCTCTGATGATTCTCCACTACTAATAAGACCCTGAATGCTATTTAAAGCATTGAAAAGGAAATGAGGATTCATTTGGAGACGAAGCGCTTTTTGCTCCAACTTGATCAACTTTTTTTCCATTTCTACTTGTTTTTCTTTAATGATCAGTCTTTTTAGTCTAGTGCGGTAAAGTAGAAATACTAGGAACGCTCCAAATACTCCTAGTCCCGTAAAAAACCACCACCTAGTCCAAAACGGAGCTAAAATTGTAAATCTATAATTAATAGGATCAGAGCAATTATTTGCATAAAGACAAGCTTTTACTTCAAATCCATAGTTTCCGGGTGGTAAGTTTGGATAGTTTACATATTGAGTATTGCTTGGGGGTGTCCAGGATTCATTATACCCTTTGAGACGCCATTGATATCTTATTTCATTAGCCTTATTTATTTGAATGCCTTCAAATTCAAAGGAAAAATTATTCTGATCAAAGGGGAATGTATCTTTTGCAACAAGATCAAATTGAATAGATTCATTAAATAAATTAATCGATTGAATTTTTAATCTTGGTGGATTAGATTGGGGAATGAATTTGGAAGGATTATGCTTTACTAATCCGTTGACTGTTCCAAACCACAGACTACCGCTGTTGTCTTTGATAGCAGCATCTTGATAGTTTTCTATCCCTAAAAATCCTTGATCTCTGCCATAGAATTCATGTTCAATGACATTACCTATTTCGTCCATCTGGATTCTATCTACTCCTCTTTCGGTGCCTACCCATAATCGCCGATTATCATCCTGAATCAAAGAATACATATTTAAAGAATTAAATTGGTTTTGTTCAACATGCTGAAATTGAATAGAATCAGTATACAACTGACTAAAAATCAATCCTTCACCTCCGGTTGCAACAATTAGTCTACCGGCATCGTCTTCTATCATCGACCTTAAGGGTATTGCGGGAACCCCAAACTTGATGGAAAAAATGTTCGATATGCCATCTTTTCCAATAAGGCCAATCCGACCGTCCTCGGTGCAAAACCAGATTCGACGTCTGAGGTCAACGTGAAAATCTAATACAACTGTATTCTTCCATCCTTGTCCATAGAGGTACTTAATTATATCAAATCTAAAAGTATCCAACTTCTCTATGGTCATTATCCCACTTCCAGCAGTGCCCACCCAAATGGTTCCATTTGAGTCCAGTTGCATACATTTGATATTATTATTTGCTATTCCATCTTCAACAATATGCTTCCACAAAGTATCTTGATGAAAAACATATATGCCTCGATTGTCCGTGCCTACCCAAATTAGACCGTGTTGGTCTTTGACGATTGCGTTGCACTTCACGTTTTGGAATAAGGAATCATTTCCTAGCCATTTAATGCCAGCTATATTATCCACCATGGATATCCCTTTATCGGCTGTGGATAACCAAATCCTGTTATCATCTACTTCCAATGCGTAAACATTGTTTGCGGGTAACCCATTGGTTACGTTATAAATTATAAATTGCCTGCCAAGATATTTGGACATACCTTTTCCTGAAGTTCCTATCCAGATATTCCCCCAACTATCAGGATAGATGGTGCGAACTTGGTTAATTAACAACCCACTTTGATCATTTATAGTTTGCCAAGATGAATCCGCAAAATTATAGATTCCTATGCCCTGGTACTGGGTCCCAACCCATAAAGTGTTTAAGTCCTTATTATACAGACTTCGTGGAAGGAAAGCTGAAGTTTCATTTAAGTTTATTAAGTCGATAATTTTTCCTTCACTATATTTCTGGATACCGCCATTTTGTGTACCTATGTAGGCAGTTTCTTTAGTGAATGCATTTATTGCAGTCACCTGATTGGCATAAAGTCCATCCACTGAAGTAATAAAATGTAGAGAATCCGATCGGTCAAGGATACCTAATCCTGCATTGGTTCCTATTAACAAGATATTATCATATGCCGCTAAAGCATAAATGGTTTTATCAATTAGAATTTGATCTAATTTTGGAGTGAGCCTTTTATTCAGCCGATCGTAACTCAATAAGCCATAAGGAGTTCCGATAAAAAGAACCCCATCCCAAAGTACCAATGAAATAATTTCTGGCTCCACACCCGATGAAGTGGTTATTCGCTGGAATTCACCATTTCTATAAAAGCCAAGGCCTTTCTTAGTCCCTATCCAGATTGTCCCATGCTCGTCGGTGCATAAAGCATTAATATAATCGTTGGGAAGACCGTTCCTTGTATTAAATCGTATAAATTCCTTGCCATCATATCTAGATAACCCGCCACCCTGTGTACCAATCCACAGACGCCCTAATAAATCTTCGGTAATACAATATACTTGTGATTGGGGCAATCCTTCATTTACGGAATAATGAATGAAATTATATTGGCTCCACGAACTTACCGCAACACAGGTAAGAAAAAAAATTATTGGCAATGATCGCACCATCTTGAAGATCATATGGGAATATAGTAAAATTGCTATCTGATAAGAACTGATTTGTAAAAAATTAAGTATTTGTTTCTTTTAGAATAATAACACATTCAAAGAAATTCAAAATAAAAATCCGTGTTTTCAAAATCGTATATTTAAGTTTTGATTTATAAATATTTATTATTTCAGCATGAGATATTCAATGATCAGTTTCTTTTTTATGAGCACAATGTTCTACTTTAATGCTCAAGATTTGATTTTAACCAATGCCAGCTACATTGATGTTATTAACGGAATGGTTGTTAACGATCAGGATATTTTAATTAAAAATGGAAGCATTTCGAAAATAGCAGATGCCGGGGTAATTTCCTTTCCTAAAAATATAATCTCCAAAGATTGCTCTAATTTATATGTTATGCCAGGTCTTATTGATGCCCATGTTCATCTTTTTCAATCCGGCGGATTATATACAAGACCGGATGCCGTTAATCTACAAGGAATCAGACCCTATGAAGATGAAATTGATTGGATTGACCGTCACCTTGAATCGATGTTGAATCGATATGTAACTTATGGAATCACCACTATTGTAGATGTTGGGGGTCCGATGAGAAATTTTAAATATCGAGACATTTATAAATCCAAGCCGAGTACACCTAACATATTTCTGACCGGTCCGTTGGTATCAACCTACTTACCGCCTGCTTTCCAAATTGAAGACCCACCTATTGTCAAAGTTGAGCGTTCAGAGGAAGCTATTAATTTAGTTAATGAACAATTGAGCTATCATCCGGATTTCATCAAGATTTGGTATATTGATTTACCTTATTTCCCAGCAGATTCGGCCTTTGAAATGATTAAAGATGTTGTTCAAGAATCCCATCGATTGGACCTGCCGGTTGCCATCCATGCCACAGAACTTAATACGGCTAAATTGGCTATAAAAGCAGGTGGAGATTATTTAGTGCATAGTGTAAGTGAGCCAATTGATGACGAGTTTATACAGCTATGTTTGGATAATGATGTGGTGTTAAGTCCTTCGCTGAAAGTCAGTACTAATTACGATTTGGTTTTCGCCAAAACCTTAAAGCCCTCAATCATGGATTTTGAACGAGCAGATCCTTTTGTTTTAGGTACGCTGTTTGATCCCTATCATTTAGAAGATCATCCTGCCTTTATTCAATATAAGAAATATGCCCCCAGAAGGTATGCAAGCAACCATCAAAGAGACAGCATTCAGCAGATCAATCTTTTGAGATTGGAAAGAGCCGGTGTTACTATAGCGACTGGCACAGATGCTGGAAATATTGGCACCTTACATACGGCTTCTTATTTTGATGAATTGGATGCAATGCAGCGGTCGGGTATGAGCAATAAGTCTATCATACAGGCTTCCACTATTAATGCTTCGAAAGCTGCAGGCAAGGATGATCAAGTTGGTGCATTAATGCCCAGAATGATTGCAGATCTTATTTTATTGGAAGGGAATCCCCTGGAGAATCTGGATCATTTAAAAAAAATTAGGAACGTGATTAAGTCGGGTGAGTGGATTGAACCCGATTCCATATTAAAACCTTCACCACAAGAAATAGCTCAACAACAACTCAATGCTTATAACGCACATGACATTGAGGCTTTTTTGGCTCCTTATGCAGAAGATGTGAAAATCTATAATTTCCCTGGCGAATTAGTCATGAGTGGGAAAGATGCTATGCGTTCTACTTATGGCAGCCTATTTGAAAGATCCACCGATCTGCATTGTAGGTTAGTCAGTCGTATTGTACAAGGAAATACAGTTATTGATCAAGAAGAAGTCATCTTTCATAAAGGCGAACCGTTACTTAAAGCAATCGCCATATATAAGATTCAAAATGATAAAATCCAAGAAGTCTACTTTGTAAGAAATAGTGAATAGTCCAATTAATTAATAATATAAAGACCATTTTTCATTTGGAAAAATGAATATCAAAAATGAGAGTAGTCGTGTAATCGCAAAGGCGTAAAGAACACCAAGAGCAAGGAGTGAAATAACTAATTGATTTCTTTTGAAATGTGGTTCGTTAAAAAAAAACAAATTGAAAGAGGAACCGCAAAGGCGCAAAGTTCACAAAGAGAAAGAGGAGAAATAGCTAATTGATTTCTTTGGTTCTTTAGTGGGAATTAAAAAAACAAATTTGATCGTGTAATCATAAAGGTGCAAAGTTCATATAGAGAAAGAGGAAAAAATAGTTAATTGATTTCTTATGAACCTAGGTGGTTGGTTATATAAAACAATCGAAAGAGGAAGCGCAAAGGCGTAAAGTTCACTAAGATTTACAGTACTAAGAGTTACAGTACAATATATTAGTTGATTGCCTTAATTATAAATGAATTGACCCGATTCTATCAATATTCCTTTTTAGAATTTGTTTTGACGCGTCTTCTACAAAATTTATTACTAAGTAATTTTATTTTTTTAAATTCATAGGATAAATATTAACCACTAAAAACTTTACCCATGGCATTCTTCGATTTTCATTTACACCCTACATTAAAAACATTATTCAGTCATAATAATCCCGCAAAGAATCAAACAAAAATCAGTCCTTATGCAAAAATTGATACCAGAAAAATTCCGTTTATTTTGCGCTGGTGTACAGAATTGGACTTTATACTCAGCTCTCAATCTAATCTGGATCAGTTATTTAGAAATGATGTGAAACTGTTTGGTTTTCCATTATTTATTCCTGATACAGCTTTGATGGACAACGCGATGGTCAAAAAAAGTTCGAAGACGGATATGAAGGAATATATCCAAAAAGAGCAATTAGATAAACTCATCAAAAAGAATCCATTCAAAAATCTAATCGAAGATGATCTTCCAACACTTTTAGATTCTTCCAAATTCAATCAGGCCAATCGAAAAATTAACGTCTTAAAAAAGAAGAGCGATTATGTTGAAAGTGACCCAAACACTATCAACGTTTTTTTTACCATTGAAGGACTGCACACACTGTGCAACAAGCCCAATAAATTTGATGAGCAGATCATCAAAGCAAATCTTCAAAAACTATTGGATCAATTCCCTGTGTTCGCGACCACCCTTACCCACCTTCAGCAATCCGCTGTTTGCAATCATGCCTATGGTATCCAATTTATAAATGATGACCGGTTTTTACCTACTGGTTTAGGAATTAAACAATTAGGCTATAAGATGATCGAACATTTAATCAAAAAAGATATTTTGATCGATGTCAAACACATGAGTCTATTATCCCGAAGACAACTTTATAATTACCTCAACCATATGGGACATAATGTTCCAGTAATATGCACTCATGCCGGATTAACTGGAATATCTTATGAAGATATTCACCAATATGTAGGTAGAAGACCCTGGCGAAGTAAAAGTAAAAAGGTCTACAAAATCAAGACTAGTAAGCCGGCTAAATATGGGTTAAGTCCTCGTCCGGGGTTTAATCTTAATAGCTTAAATTTATTCGATGAAGATGTGATATTTATATTAAAAAGTGGAGGTATGATCGGTTTAAGCTTAGATAAAAGGATTTTAGGATTTTCTGAATTTGAAAATGATACTTCAAGCCGAGAGACCTTTCCTTTTAATGATGAGTATGTCTCTGATAAAGAAATTGCTTCCTATTTTCCCAAGAAAACCAAATTCAAAATAGGTGCAAAAGTGCATAATGCCAATAGCTTGTCATGGGATGAAATCAAAGATGGAGGTATAGTAGAACCAAGACTAGCCGAGTACCATCTTACCTACTTCATGCAACAAATTTTACATATCATAGTGGTTGCTCAAAATAATGGCTATAGTGTAAATAAGACGCTTAAACAAATATGTTTGGGGAGTGATTTTGATGGGGTCATCAATCCAATTTGGACGTGTGACTCAACAGACGAATTACAAAATTTTAAACAGATTTTTCAAAATTCCTTTGTGAAATTCAGCAAAGATAGTGGAGTCAATCTTTTAGCAAGTTTCCGAATTAATTCGTTCACCGAAGACTTGTTTTACCGCAACGGTAAAAATTTTGTACTGGAAAGATTGAAATAATTTGTACTTCTACTGTCTAACTGAGGTATCAATACATCAAATTCCTAAGAGCGTTGAACCTTTATTGAATGTTTTTTGCGTTATCGGACCGACTAGATCTATTGTAAGATTTGATTCAACGCAACCACATAGATGTCACCTGGTGGTCTTCCTTCCTGAGGAGCTGGAGCCACTCCCGGTCTTTCAGAAGTGTAAAATAAGTTTTGAGTATCCTCTGAAACAAATGGAGCAAACTCCGCTTGTGGAGAATTAATGCTAGGTCCAAGATTCGTAATATTTTGCCACTGATTAGGCCCTTTATTATAGGCAATATAGAGATCGGCACTACCATAACCTTTTAATCCGGTTGCTGAAAAAATAATATAGGATTCGTCGGGTGCAATGCTAGGGTTTGTGATACGTGCACTGTCATTGTAAAATTGTTGGCGTTCGGGTAGCTGATAAGTTCCTGCTTTAAAAGCCGATTTGAAAATTGATACCGAACGATCTTCTCCAAACCTGGCAAAGTAAATATTTTGATTTTTTGCTACAGAAACAAATACTTCGTCCAATTTGGAATTTATAAAATCAGGCAGTCTTATTGGTTTGGAAAAGTTGCCATCATCCCAATCACTGGTCCAAATATCATAACCGGTCAGTGAATCATCGGGTGTTTCTCTACAATAATATAAGGTCTGCTCATGCCAAAAAGGGTCAATATTTCGACCTTCAGTAATCGACAAATTAATAGATATGGGTTCCGTCCAATTGGAACCAATCCATTTGCTATAGAATAAACCAATGCTGGATCTGTCTTCAGGCATGCGGTTAAAAACCATTAATTTAGTTTTCGAGGTGTAAGTAGATGCAAATTCAGGCAGCGCGGTTGAGATAATTTCTTTAGCAATTAAAGTCGGACTTTGGTAGGTGGCTATAAACGGATTCGAAGGATCAGGAATATCAGGTCGTTCCTTTATTCCACAACTAATCATTACACAAATGCAAACTAACCAAAGCAGTGAATGCCATGTTAAATGTTTGATTATTTTTCCCGAATATTTCATTTTATCAATTTGAAAGATAATCCTGAAAATATTAAATATATTTAGGTAAAACTAACTATTTGTGAAAGACCAGAATTACCCATCAAAAAGAACCTCCAGAAGATCTTTTATTAAAACCTCTGGTACGCTAGCAAGTATTTCAACTTTTTTACCTTTTAATTTTACTGAATTAGACAGTCATATGCAGGATCAACTCACTTCAAATAAATCGATTATTGGCGAATACGGCGAATGGGCTGCTAGTTTGCTCCCAGATCCTCCTCGCTTTTCATTGCGTAGTAAAGAAAATATTGAGGAAACCAATTTGAGCGCATGGCGTACTGAGGCTATTTTGCAAGCAGAAAAGTGTATTGCAGCTCCTACCATCAAGCTTATTGAAGGCCCTACTATTCTAAGTAAATGGGAGCTAGATGGGGTGGTCATTGAGGCCATGGAATGGAAGTTAGCTTATGGAAGACCCACTAGGGCTGTTTTCTTAAGACCAGCCCAAGGACCAGGCCCATGGCCGGGTATTCTCGGATTACATGATCATGGTGGTAATAAATATATGGGGTGGCGAAAAATTGCTTCCACTAATCGAGATGCACCAACTTATATATATGAGCATCAAACAACTTATTACGGTGGAGTTGCCTGGGCAAACGAACTTGCCAAAAGAGGTTATGCAGTACTGGTCCATGATACATTCACATTTGGTAGTCGACGTGTGCGTCCTGAAAACGCGGATACTATTTCATGGGGGATGCCCGATATTCCGATAGAGCCGGACCAGGAAGATGAGGATTATATAATTGCTTATAATGAGTGGGCCGGAGCACATGAACATATAATGTCCAAATCACTTTTTTGTGCTGGAACAACTTGGCCTGGCGTTTATTTAGGAGAAGATCAAGTGGCATTGGATATTCTCGCTGCTCGGCCAGAGGTCATTAAAGATCAACTGGGATGTTGTGGTCTTTCTGGTGGTGGGTTACGAACTGTTTATTTAGGTGGGTTGGATCATCGCGTGAAATGTGCAATCGCGGTTGGCTTCATGAGTACTTGGAAAGATTTCTTATTACACAAAAGTTTTACCCATACCTGGATGACCTATGCCCCACTATTGCCCAAATATTTGGATTTCCCAGAAATATTAGGACTAAGAGTCCCATTGCCAACCATGGTGCTCAATAACAAAAAAGATGAACTTTTTACTTTACCAGAAATGCGTCGGGCGGATGAAATATTACAAAACGTATTTGACCTTAGTGGGTACGCTGAAAGATATCGTTGTACTTTTTATGATGGCCCCCATAAGTTTGATTTGGCTATGCAGGAGGATGCGTTTACCTGGTTTGATCGATGGTTAAAGTAGGTAGAATTTACTGATTTTTTGCATAAAATAAAAAACCAAACATTTGTAAAATAAGATGGTACTACTCTAATTCTAACATGCTTTGTTTAAACTCTTTTGATAGTAAGAGCTTAATATTATTTTTGACCAAATCGCCCATCGATTTGCATGCCCGAAAAGACTCATGCTTGTGGTGGTGGATCAATTCTTTCTTTAGTTGGGCAATTTTTTTTGGAGTGGAAATATGGTCTTGAGTCATTACTTTGAGCAAATCGTTGAGTCTTTTCTTGGTTACTTTGATTCGATCTGCTATCATACTTCGCTCCTCCAATTGGTATTGAGTGACTGACTCCGCGCTCATGTGTTGGATACCCACAAAAATTATTGGATTATTTTCTTTGAAATATTGAGGTAAGTAAAAGTTCTTTCTTCCTTCATAACTTTGTTGGTCAAAATCAATGGCGCGCATTCGATATTGACTACCTTCTATATCCGGTGTTTTATCAATCACATAATTATAGGCACGCATATCTCCGAGAAGCCGAACAAAACAACGCTCATTGAATTTAATAAATTCCTTGGCCAGACGAATTTGGTTAAAAGTGGTATCTTCTAATTCTCTTTTCATAAAATCATCTGCTGGGATACCTGGAATATGGCTTTCCACAATGGTGCTTCCGTCTACATAATAGGTAATACTATTTGGGGAAAGTAACTCTTCTAACTCCAATCCATAAATTCTGCTTGAATCGGTTTTTTTAACATAAAAGTGATCGTAATTATCGTTTAATCTATTAATAATTCTTACCCTAAATGGTTTGGTATTTCCAAAAGTACAATAATCAATACGATCGACTGTAAGATGTTCAATCGCTTCTGTATCACCGTCGGTCATGAGCAAAGCGTATGTCCGCCTTAAATCCCTATTTAATTCTTCATATTCTATTTCAGGATAAAAAACAGTTTCCCATAGCGTATTTTTTCCTTGGTGATCAATCAGATCAATCGACTCTGTATAGCGAAGTAGATCCTCATAAAAAACGGGTAAAGGTTTGTTGCGTTCATGCTTTTTTAAATAGGCTCTCAATAGAGCATTGACCGGAAAGGGGACTTTTTTTCGAGAAGGTTTATTGCCCTGCATATACTTTTAATTCAATAGTAGTTTGGCGATATCATTCCAATTTCTAACAATATAAGTTGGTTCTATTTTTTCAAAAACGTCAAGATCGCTATTATTTATCCAGCAGGTATCGCATCCGGCTTTTTGCCCGCCATGAATATCTGCTATTAAATTATCACCAATAACCAACGTGTTTGATCGCTCGGGATTGTTAAGTGCATCAAAAGTATGATCAAAGTAAGCAGGATCCGGTTTGGCTAAATTGATCTCACCGGAAATGGTGATTTGATCAAAGAGATGTCCAATACCGCTTAGTTGAATTCTAGGTCTTTGTACTGGTGCCAAGCCATTGGTAATCATGGCTAATGAATAATGATTCGCCAATTCTTCTACCGTCTCCTTTGCGTCATCATAATAATGAACTTGTTGTGAAAGATATTGAATGTAATAATTATGAAAATCAATGGGATCGAAATGTTCTCCTACTATTTCTTTAAATTTTTGTGATCGCTGCTCCTGGAGTTCAGACCGATTTATTTCACCACGTTCAAATGCAAGCCAAGCCGCTTTGTTTATAACACTATATGCTTTTCCATATTGGTGCTGATAATCAACGCCCATCTTATTAAAAGCTAGCCGTAAGGATATTTCCTGGCTGACTTCAAAATCAAATATGGTATGATCAGCATCCATTAATAAATGCGTATATTTTTTCATATTAAATAAATGGTCTACGCTCGTTTCAGATTGGACTTTGGTAAATTACATCTGCAAAAATAACCTTTTGATGCAATGTTACCCAAGAATATTGCATAGTAACCTAAAAGATATGACAGTACAATTGACTTCGTAGTTTGCAGACACTATGGCCTGGCTGTGATCGAAAATGATAAAGATTCAAATTCCAAGAGTTGAAAAAAGGAACTGGTTCATTTAAATTCGATTGGGAAGCTAAAGTGGTCAGACGAAAATTTGAAGGCTATCAGGCGGTAAGAAAGAAAAACTATCGGACGCCTGCTCAAAATGATTTTGACAAAATGAAACTGGTTAAACCTATGACCATAAAAGGAATAAATAAGGCAAAAGGAGAATAAGGGAAAGTCTTGAATTTATATGGAGTATCTTCTTAAATACTCGTTAAATTATTTGTGGATACAATTTATTTTCCAAATATTCCGTCTATATTTATATTGATCATCAGAATTTTATATCAGACAACCTAGTTGATTGTCAAATGATTTACCCCATATAAATGCAAAACTTTTTTTAAATGCGCAACTTTAGCGCCAATTGTGAACCACAAAAGTTTAATTAATTTGAACAAACGTTTTCTTTTTTTTATTGCGATCCCATTGAGTTTCCTATTGTTCTCCAGCACGAATCCATTGCCAACTAAATCTACCGCTGAGAATTTGACAAATGAGATGATCGCCCGTACTAAACATATTCGTTCTTTGGCCTACACTATGAAACGCCAAGAGCGCATTGGGGACAAAATGAATGAAACTATTACTGAAGTTACCCTAAATCGAAAACCATTTAAAGTGTACACGCACTCATTAGCGCCCGAAAAAGGTTTAGAGGTGTTATATATCGAAGGGGAAAATCATGGTAAAGCACTTATTAGCCCTACGGGATTTCCCTGGTTTACCATTAAATTGGATCCTCTTGGAAAAATCATGCGCAAAAATCAGCATCACATCATCCTGAATTCTGGTTATGACCATGTAATATCCATTTTAGAACACATTCAGAATAGATATGGATCGGATTCAAAATCAATGTTGACAATCAAAGGTGAAACCAAAATTCATGGTCATGATTGCTGGATGGTCGAATTTAAGAATCCGCACTTTAAATGGATTCCTTATACTGTTAAAAAAGGTGAAGATTTGAATTCTATTGCGGATCGATTAAAGATCGGTGAATATATGGTTATGGAAAAAAACAAAGAAGTGGATTACTATGATGATATTAAGGAAGGCCAAGTCATATCCATACCGATCGATTATTGTAAAAGCATGGTTGTTTATATTGATCAAAAAAGGCAAATCCCACTGCTTTTTAAAATCTATGATGACCAGGGATTATACGAGTATTATGAATTCTTTGATACCCGGGTAGACTACCAGATTCAGAAAGACGAATTTACTGAAGAGTATGCCGGATATGATTTTTGAAACCTAACATTCTTTTTCAATCCAGAAACGATTCCATAGCGTTTGGTTTACCTGAATAACCACCATAAACAAATATCTACCATTTTATTACGATAAAGCAACTGGCCGGGTCACTGATCAGCAAGATCCAACACGATGAAGATAATGTACAACCCAGTTTATCTTAAGAACACCTAATCCTAACAAAGTTTATTGTATTTAAAAATGTCCTCCGCCGAGGTCGAATTACTTTTGTTTACAGTTTATAAATAAGATTCAACCTCAGCCAGGTAGTTATGAACAAATCTGGCGTTCTTGAACTTGATTTAACCACGCTATGGATTTATTTCAAAATATTTTGAAATAAATCCAAAAAAACTTGACTTTGAATGTTATATATTTCTATCTTTGTGTTAGAAATATATAACATATTGAAATTTAGATAATGAATACAAAAAGAACAACATTAATGATCACTTCCATTCTGATAATGGCTGCCATTTGGGGATTTATAATTCTGGAAAGAGGAACAAATCTATTTAAAGGATTGGACCTGCTGGTGTTCAGTCTTATCGTTATTATTGGAATAATCGCCTTCATCCAGGCGCTTAAAAAAGATAAGGACGAAAAGGAAGGATTGCCTAGCGACGATGAATTGAGCCTTCAGATTAAATACAAATCTGGGTATTATGCCTATTTATCCTCCATGTATATGTGGCTTTTCATTTTTTTATTGAAAGACAAATTTCCAGATACAGAAACCATGTTGGGCGGCGGAATCCTATTATCCGCGATCATTGCGTTTATATCTAAGATGCTAGTAAAGCGCAACTTCGCATGACCAATCGAATTAAAGAGTTGCGTGCAAGAGATAATCTCACCCAATTAGATCTAGCCAAGCTGGTAGATGTACGAAGGGAAACTATTGTTTTCCTGGAGAAGGGAAAATACAATCCTTCCCTGAAACTTGCATATGATATATCCAGGGTATTTAAATTGAAAATTGAAGAAGTATTTATTTTTGGTGGTGAACGAGATTAGAAAATTATTTGGCTACTAAATAAATGAATATTCGATCTTTTGTTTTGCCAGTCAATATTCGATTTAAAGTAAAGAATTAGATGCCGTCAAAGAGATTCAAAGGCTTTTTTAGTATCCCAATACGTAGAAAATTCATGTTTATTGTACTTTTAAAAAGTACGATATATTCAACAGTAATTCAGAATATATATTAGATTAATAATGAAATTATAGTATTTAATTCTTAATTAGCAATAATATTTATTACAGTTCAGTATTATTGTAAATGCACCTAATTTATACATTTCGACTTTAAAACTTATTTACACACCTTTCAGATTCAATTTAACTTGTTAGTATCTTTAGCAGATGAACAATCAATTTTTAAGACATTTAGTAGCCACCATTGATTATCGGTTTCAAAAATCTGTTCAAAATAGTTCGGATCATTTTGGAAATTTTAGTCTTGGGAAGGGTAGTAGAAGTCCAATCGAAATAATTAATCACATGTTTCAAGTTTTGAGAGCAACTCGAACTTTTATTCAAAAGGATAACCGGCATGATCAAGGACGCAAAAAACTTGATTTTTTATCAGAAGTGGAAAGATTCAAGGCAGAGTTGATTGCGATCGATGAATTGCTATCTAAAAAGGAAGTCGATTTGGAATCTAGCAAAAAATTGATTCAAGGACCATTGTCAGATATTGTGACTCATATCGGTCAAATAGCCTTGTTGCAGCGATTAGATGATCGGCCTATTCTCCATGAAGACTTTTCTAAAGCGCCTATCAAAACAGGGTTATAACCTACTCTATTTTTTAGCAAATATTCTATACCAGCGCGTTTAAAAAAGGTGAAAGGTTGTTTGCTTAACAACCGTAGGTAGTTGAGTCCATCACCACCATTAATTGTATTTGATGCAATTACCAACTTCCGGCCTTTTATTTAATCCGGGAATTTTGAAAATGAATACTTGAAAATCCTGCTTATCTTTTTTTAATAATTAGGCTAATGCAATCGCTCCTGAATTAATTTTTTTAACCGCTAATTCAGTCAATAATTCATCAAAATCCTTTTCATTTTCCAACAAATCTTTAAGTATTCGGGCATCGCGTGAGTGGTTTAGTTCTTTCGCATAGGAATAAGCGGTACCAAATCCTGCAATATTATAATGATTCATATGTTGGATCGCAGTAATAATTGCAGCATCTCTGACTTTTTCATTTTCACAAAGTTCGACGAGCTCATTACCTTCCTGAATAAGACTTTTCATACATTGGCCTTCCAAGTTTTCATGCGGATGAACGGGTTGATTAAAAAATTCCTCAAATCTGATGATTTGTGCCTCTGTTTGTTTAATTTGATTTTCGATATTTTTCCTTAGGATTTTTGAGGTAACATATTCTTTCAATTGAGGTAAAGCCTTTAATTGAAGTTGTTTTGCGGAGTAAAGATCATTTGCCTGCTCAAGCAGTAAATCTTCCAAATTTTCAATTTTCTTTCTCATAGTATTAATAATTGAGGGTTCTAAAATAAAGTATCAGAGCAAAATTAGAATGGAATAAGGAGATTGTAAATGATATATGTGATATGTTTCAATGATATAAATCAAAAAGTCGAAACAGGGTACTTCAAAAAAATTACATTTCTAAGTAATTGCTTCTGCGCTTTCACCAAAGTCCATTTCAAATAATTGCCTGTTCAAAGGTTTTCCTTATATAGAGGATAGACAATCCGGCTTCATCCTATAACCAGATTAGTTGCTCATTACGTACTAGCATCAAAACATGGTTGCTTAACTAATGATATCTAGCGCTTTGGTGTTTTTCCAATTTCCTCTGGTGAAATCCGGAAAAGCTTGAGGCGCACCTCCTTGTGCAACTGAATGCTCACTCAGTGGAGCCACTGCACTCCAATAACAACCTTCATACACATTTTGATCCAGTGGTAATCCATTTCTCAAACATTCTACTATTCGGTACACCATCATACCATCCATGCCACCATGACCGCTTTCTCTGGTGGTAGCAGCTAATCTTTTGTACAAGGGATGATCATATTTTTCGTACAATGTTTCAAGATCATCTCCTTGCACCCATTGATGATGATTGTCCGTGATTCCTGCAACACCACCTTCTAATGCTACGCGAGTTGGAAATCCAGCTAAGGTGCCCTTAGTGCCCTGGACTAGATTGTGCCGGGTATAGGGTCGGGGGCTGGTTTCATCCCATTGCACCATAATCGTCCTTCCCAGTGTTGTTTTGATGATGGAAGTGTTCAAATCACCACCTTTATAATCCAGTTTATTCCATTTGTGGTCAGCCGGATAATTCTTTTCAGCATAGGCTTTTCTCCCTCGGGAAGGTGTCGAATAGGATACCAAACTCTTAAAATTGTCGTCCGCTCTGGCCAGGTTCATGTATTGCGCTACCGGACCCAGACCGTGGGTAGGGTAGAGGTTCCCATTTCGTTTGGCATAATGGAGGGTTCTCCATGATCCTGTTCCTCTTTCCTGTTGGTTCATCTGCCCCCTTAATTCGTGAATGTAGGCAGCCTCTGCATGCAGCAATTCCCCGATCACCCCTTGCCGGCACATATTGAGATAC
>JAHEJC010000304.1 GCA_024639065.1 Lewinellaceae bacterium
TACGCTCTTTGTCCAAATGCGTTTTTTATTGCCTTCGTTTCAATCGGATCGTTAAGCCGGGTTGAAGTTCCATGGGCTGATATGAAATCAATATCATGCTTATTAATATTGGCTTGTTTTAGTACATTCTTTATTGCAATTACCTTGGAATTAGGCAGTCCCTCAGGTGCAACAGTACTGAAAGCATCATTTGTAATGGAGATCCCTGCAAGTTCTGCATAGATTCGGGCTCCTCTTTTTCTAGCGTGTTCCAAATTCTCCAAAACAAGGACAGCCCCACCTTCACCTAAAGTCATTCCATCTCTGTCACGGTCAAAAGGCCTACATGCCTTTTGAGGGCAGGTATTCCAATTCTTTGAAAGCATCCCAGCAGCACAGAATATTTGATACATCTGTCTTACAATTGGAGCTTCAGCACCTCCTGCAAGTATTACATCCGCTTGTTGCTGACACAAGTGGTTATAAGCATTCATAAGTGCCGTAGCCGATGAAACACTTCCATTCGACGCGGCCGAAACAGGTCCCTTGATATTATGTATTATCGCCGCTATGCTACCCGCTGCTCCTGTCATGGCTCGAATAGCTATGAGCGGGTTAATCCTTTTTGCATTAGAACTAAAATATTTTTCTTGTTCTTCCAGTGCATGGGGGATTCCACCAAGAGATGTCCCTTCGCAAATGCCGGTCCTAAAAGGATCAATATGCTCAAGATGAGCATCATCCAAAGCCATTTGGCACAGTGCCACGAAAAATTGTCCGGCACGGTCAAGTTTTTTGGCATATTTGCGTTCCAGGAAATCAAGACCATTAAAACCATTTACACGAGCTCCGATTTTTGAGGGTAGGTCATCCGTATTAAAAGTATCAATGCGCTCTACACAGGATATTCCATTTTTTAAAACGTTGATTAAGTTTTTCTTTCCTATGCCAGCAGATGAAATAACCCCTAGTCCTGTAACAACAACTCGTGGTGCAGAAATTTCTGTCATCCTACCAATCAATTTGACTGAACTGCTGGTTAAGGGATTGCAGAGCAGTTTTTATGTACAAATAGGGTTCCTTTTTCATACGCTCAATCAATTCGGTTTGAGGCTCACCTGAATCATCCACATGGATCTTATAATATCCACGGCTTTGTAAAATGACCGTCCTCTCATAGCCATCTTTTGTTGGAGGAACACTATATGAAAGATCAATAAAATCTTCAGGATCCATCATAGTCAGGTATTCTTCATCCGAGTGCTCAATCAAACTTAGAATATCTTTTCCTTCCTGGTTAAGTCCCTGATTAGGTTTAATGATGGTCTGGGTGTACTTGTTAGAATATGAATAATCAATGCCAGCACTATTTATTATCCATATACCCGGAGGGCATTCCATTTGGATTTTAAGGATCTCCCCTTCCACTGATTGAATATCCAGTTTGATGGCTAGATCTTTATCCACCGCCGGACCTACTTCCCAAACATATCCTTGATTTTGCCAGGTACTGCCATCCCAGATTTTCACCTGTAACATCCCTTCCCTCACCATCAGTCTTGCCAGCTCCTGTCTCAGCTTTTTTGACTCATTAAGCGCTTTGTACCAATTTTCAAGTTCGGTTCCGTGAAGACCAAGCATCTCTTTTTGGAGTGATGCACCCCAACTGGTATTCTGGAGATTTAAAATCAATTTTGCCTGAGGTGCATTTTTAGGTTTTTCAAACTCCATGACGATACCGGCACGCAGATGAAACTTTATCTCTGGATCTCGGTTAAAAGGATTGGCCAACCATACTTTTTCATCTTTTTCTTTCAATAAATCCACAACGTTGTAATTTTCATAACTGGTCGCTGAAATGGGTGGAATGACTGCTCCAATCGCTAATAATTCGCCGGTATTTGAGGGCAACACCTGTGTATTTTGGGGATGTTCTATCAAATGCAACTGTAACTGGTTGATGAACTGGGTCTCTTCAGGTTGATTTGTAATCCTCAGTTGATATTTGTTGTTTAAAACTGTGATATGTTCCAGTCGGTCAAAGTCCGTATATTCAGCTGATTTGAACAAGGCACCACCAAAAGGCTCGGCATCTAGTTTGTACTGATTATCCTGATAAACATAGACTAAAGGACATGATCCCATCCCCAATTCTACCTCTGGGCTTGGGTCATCCCTGCCGAGATCTCGGAAACCATTTGTAGCCAATAACACACCAACATCTACTGCTGCTCCAATTGCAAATCCAATTAACGGTGCGGTACGCTTATACCTAATTGTTACATATTGAATTCGTTCAATAGGGATTTGCTTAGTAATAGTCGCTTTACCAGTAAATCTAGATCTAAACGAAATTGTATTTTTTGCATCACTTTTGTTCAGGCTCTTAGGGTGTTTTACATACTTTCCTTGAATAATGCGTCCGTCGTCAATTGTTAGCACGAGGGAGCTACCGTATTTGATTTTTTCAGCTTGCCAGCCTTCAATACTGACGGGAGGTTTACTTTTTTCAACGGCCGCACCTACACCTAATCCAATCATGCTACAACTTTCAACACATATTAGAGCAAATGCAAATGTTATAATAGCTAGTATTTGGAGTCTCATAATGCATTTAATTAAGGTGTCTAAAAAACAATCATGATCATGATAGATCAAATCTTCTCGAAATGCAATGATTGCCATCACAGATGGATATGATATAGCTTTCTTTAATTAACATGTACTCTTAATCATGCTAGACGCCTTTCGGATATATAACAAGGTCTGCAAAGGAAATAAATGTTACAAAGAGAAGTCAAAGGAAAAAATTGGTACTTTGTTAATCGTTAGTCACGACCATTTGGTTGTTAGAGTACCTCCTGCAACGACTACATGCAAGTTATGAAAAAGGGTATTTCTGTTAAGCTAACCCACCAGAAGTCCAATTCTTATTTGTTTCAACTACATCAATAAGAGAATAGACCATTTCTAAAATCTCCATCACATGCCTCTAGTAATTTGTTTTTCAGTTCGTCAAATTTTTCGGGAAACTCTTCTGATAAATCCATTACCTCACGATTATCATCGGGCAAAAAATAAAGTTCAAAAACATCTTGGGACAAGAAAGTCCTTAACTTCCACCCGTCATTTGTAATAAGCGCCGGACCGGTATAAGATGAATAGACAACGAAATCATGTTCTAATCCACTACCCTCTTCAAGTAATTCACTATAGAATGAAATGCCATCGGTTTTAAATTTCTTCGAATATCCTGTTATTTCTGATAGAGTAGATAAGATATCATAATTAGCTATAAGGCGTTGACTGATTCTTCCTTTTCGGATTTTTTGTGGCCATCTAATAATTAATGGAACATTAATTCCTCCCTCCAGATTACTTCGTTTTAAGCCAGCTCTGCCTCCATTACCATCAAAAACATCACCTCCTAAATCACTATAATATTTTCGTTTATAATCATCAAATCGCTCTCCGGTTTGCATGTTGGTATAAGGTTTCAGCACTCTGCCAGCCTGACTATAGTAGATCTCATGTCCATTATCCGAAGTGAAAATAAGGATAGTATTTTCATCCAGATTTAATTCCTTTAGTTTAAGTAGAATTTGCCCTACATGATCGTCTAATAGTTTTACCATTGAGGCATATTCCTTTTCTATTTGAGTCATTCTTTCATCATTGACAAAATCGGGATGTACCGCAGGAATCGAAACCGGTCCATGTGGTAACTGCGTCGGAAAATAAAGGAAAAAAGGCTGGGATTTGTTGGATTCAATAAAATTCAGAAGGCTATCTATAAAAATATTCTGCGAATAGGTTGTCTTCCCTTCCATGTTCCAGCGTTCCTCAAAGTGTTCCTGGGTTTCTGGTTCTCCCGATTTAGCACAATTTAAGTGTGTATTACCTTCAAACTCGACAATTTGGCCATTCTCAAATAAAAAAGGTGGATAAAAACCATGAGCGCGTACATGATCGAGATACCCCAAATAATAGTCCCAACCATGACGTTTTATTTGTTTATCCGTAGCTGAAAATCCCCATTCTAATTTTCCGAATTGGGCTGTCTTGTAGCCCATGTTAAGGGCGACTTCCGCTAAAAAGACTTGTTCTTTGTTTGCTTGGCGCGATCTTTCATTTAATGAGTCTTCAATTTGAATATAATTATTCCTATTCGCATTCATGTAAGCACCGCCCTTCGTGATCTGAAAACCACTTTCATGACAATCATGAAGTCCCGTGATTAGTGAAGCTCTGGCCGGAGCGCATAGCATATTTGAATACGCTCGTTCAAAACGTATCCCTTCCTCAGCCAATTTATCAATATTGGGAGTGCTAATGATCCTTTGTCCTTCATGACCAAGTAATCCTATTCCTAAATCATCTGCATAAATTAGAATTATGTTGGGCTTATCAGATTGGTTTAGCTTTTCATTACAAGCAAAAATGATAAGTAGTAAAATTGTTAGAAGAATATTTGATTTGAGATTCGATTTCATGTTAGAATAATATCATTAAAGTGCCTTTGGCATTATCGTGGACTCAAGCCAAGAACGTGATCAAACTTGTTCATAAACCGCTAATGTAATGAAAAATACATATCGTCATACGTTTGATTTGCAGCACAAAATTAGAGATTCACATGGCGGCAGTTTTATTATTAACAAATGTATTATCATTAATGATGAGCTTGATAAGTTAGAGGGTTTCTTGAAAGCTGTTGATAAAGATGCCAGAAACAATGACCTCCATCTCACTCCCTTGATGTATAAAGCTGAACTTAAGAACAGGATGAATGGAGTCGTAGGTAATATAATTACTCAAAATGTAAAAGCTTACATTGCAAGCTGTATTGAGCGGAGGAAACAATCCATGGAATACAGCAAAGAAATGATTGAAGGATATAATACTATGAATTAACATTTTACTGCTTTCATCAAAGGACATAATGTTTTATTTCAAGATCTGACCTTGGATTTTTTTACCCGATTTAAAACATATTTATTTAAGCAAGACTTCTCACACAATCATATACAAGATCATCTCAACGTTTAGGACCATCTTGAACCAACCCACCAAGGAAGGACAGAATCAAAACCTTATTTATAAGGATAGGGGAGTTTCCGTTTCGCGGAAAGATGTTGATCATATTTATTTGACCTTGGAAGAATTACTTGTAATCAAAAACTTAAACTTGTCTAGCAGCAAGAAATTAGACAAACGTGCGAGACCTTTTTCTATAGGGATGTTTTACTGGAGTGAGATTTTCTGATTTTGATAAATTGATTGAAAAGAATAGGGTTCATTGTAATGGTTGCCCCAAATGAAATCGTAATCCAGAAAACAAACGATAAAATCACGATTCCAATCCATCCTGTTTTACAAAAAAATATTTGATAAGTATGACATGGAACTTCCCAAAATGATTAAAATTAGAAATTTCATTGGAGGACGTCCAGATCCTATTATTGATATGAAACTCAAATGGAAACTAGTCACCTCCCACACAGCCAGAAGGTCATTTGCCACCAACGCCTATAAGGCAGGCGTTCCCATGCCTTCTATTGTGAAAATCACTGGCCATAAGAAGACAACTACCTTCCTGAACTACATCAAACTAGATGAAAGAGAGCATGCTTGGTAATGGTTGAGCATCCATTCTTTAAGAAATAATAAACGATAGAATTTTGTAATATAAAGCTAATCTAAAAAGTTAGTCGGGGGAGTGACTATTGGGAACCCAATCCTTTCAAACTAATGTCAACAAAATGGGATTGAACAATATCTTCTAATTGTCTTCGCTAAGTTAGGAATTTGTAGAATTGAACTTCACAGGTGCAACAAAAATATAAAGAGGCACCTATTCTTTTTTCATAGCGCAGAATAAACCCCATCGATGATCGCCTGATTTGGCTCTGGTAAGCTTGCCTTGCCAGTCAATTTGCATTTGTTCTCGAACCGGCTGGGGTAAATCAAGTTTTGCTATGGTTTTGAGGTCGGAGTATAACATCTCAATAAATCGGTTACTGATGTCCTGGTGCGTGACCTGGATGAAACCGGCATCGGCAATCAATCGGGCGTATTCTGGTATGGTGTGTAAGCTATACCCACGATTTTTTACATAGGCACTAAAACCATTATGCCAAGGCTTTTCACCACAACAGTAATCAGTAAATAAGAGTTTTTTCCCAGGCCGCAGGGCATTGTTTAATAGTGTAAACAATCGCGCCTTGTTAGCGATATGTAAAAATACATCGCGGCTGTAAATTCCATCGTAACGATCAGCACAATCAAGCTTAAGACAATCCTTATGCTCAAAACTAACCTGCTCTGTAAGCTTGTGTTGGGCACATTTCTGCGTTGCCAGTGCCAGCATATTTCTAGATAAATCTATGCCCTCGACAACAAACTTAAATTTACTCGCCATAACAAAGGCACTACCACCCAGGCCACAGCCGACATCTAGTACGCGTGATCCTGCGTCAAGTTCGAATTGATTAATTAATTCTACGGAAAAGTCATAGCCCCCTGGACTAACAAAATCTATACCCCATACGGCTTCATAGTGCAAAATTGACTCGGTCGAATATTGTGTGGCGTCCAGGTTTTGTGGAGTGGCATTTTCTGGCTTCATGACTTCGGTCCTTGCCTTACTGCTTCTAAATGCTCCGGGAAGCTGGCGCTTGCCATTAATTTCTTACAGCGTGCTAACCGATTCACTGCATAGGCCCAAAAATCCTCTACTGGATTATGGTTAGCGTGTTGTACAACCCCCCACAATGTCCACAACAAATCACATAGAGATTTATACATAGTCATACGGCCTAGGTCGAAAGCATCGGGTTCATGACCAAAGTAGGTGTGCATAAATAGACGATCTTGTTCGGGCGTAAAATCTCCTTCTACAGAAAAATCACCTAGATCCCACATTGGATCGTTATTGCCAGCATATTCGAAATCTATAATGTACATTTTGCTACCATCATCGATGAAATTTTCTACCATGGGGTCACAGTGACAAGGCTTGTTGGGTAGTGGATGCATCTCCAGTGCGGTGCGAATTTTTTCTGCATCTTTTTGAACTTCGGCATAACCATCTGGCAAGTCGGCCTGCAGTTTACCCAGGACGCCAAGATACTGGTCTACTTGGGCAAATAATTCAAATTGGCCTTGAAAATCGTTACCACAATCATGTAAGAGACGAAATGCTTTGGCCGTTCTTTTTAGCGTGTCCAAATCGCGTAGCTTTTCAATATCCATGGTCACGGCGTTGTTAATATAGGTCGAAATCATTGTGCCACTGTCAACATCGAAATGAATAATCTCAGCATTAACGCCGGCTTTTGAGGCAATAGATGCATTGTGAAATTCTACTTTTCTGTCGATGTAGCTTTCAGTGCCTTCGCCGGTTAGACGCAATACGTGGGAGCCCAGGACACTGTCAATTTTATAATTGCGATTGGTAAGGCCACCCAGCCGTTTAATTGCTATTGACTTTGTGTCTAATTCCCTAAAGCCATTGATGTTTGATAGTGCTTCAAACACCTCTGTTACCATCTGCTTCTCTTTTTTATTAATAAAATTAACAAAACTCACAATATTTCAGTTGAGGTATGCTTCCAACTCACTAATATCTTGAATTATGGCATCGGCCAAAAATTGCAGATCTTCTCGGCTATGAGAACCCGACAACACGGCTATCGCTTGTCCTGCTTCTGCATTGCGTGCCATTTGTAAATCTACAGGGCTATCACCTATTATCATTACTTCATTAGCGTGTAATTGAGTAACGCGACAAAACTCTTTTACCATCCCTGTTGCTGGTTTGGTCCCAAAACCACTGTCAAAACCGCAAATAAAATCAAAGTGATTTTCAACTTGTAATCGGCACATTGTCTGCCAGGCAGTATCGTAACTATCCATGGTTGCTAAGCCTACCTTGAGACCTCTGTTTTTTAAATTGCCTAACAGAATATCAAGATCAGTGACAGCTATGGGATTATGGACAACAGCCTTTTTAAATAAGTTCTCCAGCTCTGTTGCCAACTGCCTGGTATCGCTAATTCCGGAAACATCACTCCAACATTTGGCAATATCTAAAATGGTACCACAGGCCAAAGGTGAGCCAGGTTCCCAATTTTGGCTGCTGGCATTGAAGCCACCTTTGGTCATGAGTTCAGCAACAATGTTTGATTTGTTAGCTCTTTTAGCCAC
>JAHEJC010000610.1 GCA_024639065.1 Lewinellaceae bacterium
ACACAATGTCCCTGCCCTCCCCTACCAGCTCCCCTAGGTGATGTAATAACCGTAGGTACAGTCAATGAATTAATTGGTGCCATAAATCAAGCCAGCTCCCAAAATGGGCATATGACTATTCTAATTAATCCAGGAGAATACATCCTGACTGGTAATCTGTTATTTATTGATTCCAGTATGGCATGTCTTACCGTCCGGGGTGCTTCAGGTAATCGTAATGATGTAGTCATTAAAGGTCAGGGATGGAATAACTCTGCAGTAACGCACATATTCAATGTCCAGGCAGACTCATTCACTGTTGCTGATATGACCATTGGCGAAGTTTATTATCACCCGATTCAAATACACAGCAATGCCCAGGATGCAGACAATTGCCTGATTCAAAATGTACGTATAGTAGACGCTAAAGAACAATTTATTAAGGTCTCCGGAGGAGGGACTAAATTTGCTGACAATGGCCAAGTGCTTTGTTGTGATTTTGAGTTTACTGGTGGTGTAGGATTCCAATATTATACCGGTGGTATAGATGCGCACCGGGCTAGAAACTGGATCGTAAAACACAATACATTTAAACATATCCGCAGTCCGGATAGTGGATTAGCAGAGCATGCCATTCATTTCTGGAGAGAATCTGAAGGAACTATCGTGGATGGAAATATCATCATCAATTGTGATCGGGGAATAGGTTTTGGATTAGGTAGTAATATGCTAGATGGACACTCCGGTGGTTTGATCATGAACAATTTTGTACACACCAGCAGGGATGTAGGGATCGGTCTGGAATCAGCTCCCAATGCCAAGGTCTATAACAATACCGTGATCACCGATAATTATTTCAATTCGATCGAATATCGATTTTCAAATACCAGTGGTGTGCATCTAGCTAACAACCTCACCAACGAGGCTATA
Organism: Lewinellaceae bacterium; assembly: GCA_024639065.1. GTDB lineage: Bacteria > Bacteroidota > Bacteroidia > Chitinophagales > Saprospiraceae > JAHEJC01. The sequence continues at coordinate 910 of JAHEJC010000610.1, forward strand.
TCCGATCGATCCAGCGGATCATCAGGCATGGTTGAATTCAATGTGGTGGATGTGGACACTTCGATTTTTTTTAATGCAGCTAGTCATGATTATCACTTAACGAGTACAGTTCCAACTATTACTGATGCTGGTAAAGTATTAGGAGAAGTGGATAAAGATATAGATTGCAATCAAAGACCAATAGCTACCGGAATTGATATAGGCGCTGATGAATATAGCCCTAGCACCCCAACGGACATTTTGCTCGAACCCCATGGAATAACTCTTTTCCCCAACCCAACCCTCAATGTTTTCAATATAACTGGAACCATCGGGGAATTCTCAATTCAAGTCCTAGACGCAACAGGAAAATTATTTATGCAGTATTTGCAAGTGAGTGGTTCTATTCAGATTGATGTTTCCGCCTTGCCTAATGGCTTGTATTTTATTAAGATTGAAAATAAAAATACCCATGCTTGTTCTTTACAAAAGCTATTGAAATCTTCTTAAAATGATTCCGTAAGTCATTCGTTCCTTATTAAATGATCTTCTTCCGGAGAAGTCAAAATATGCTCTTGTTTCAATATTTGTCACTTATTGCTTGGCTAAAGCAGCAACTCATTTTGGATAAGCGCTTGGTCCTCTTTCACCAACACTCAATCTTTAAGATAGAAAATCCTCTATGTAACAAGATCTTGTTCTTGCTTTTGCAGCATCATGGAGGACATCTGTGGAGCAAACAACCGGTATAACACGGTTGCATTTTACCGGGTAGCCTAAAGGAAGTTAACTCAATTACGAATTCCTTTCATGCTTAATGCAGCCAAGAGATATCCAATACCCGCTATTACCAATACCCATTGAAAACCCATCTCGACAGCAATAATGGTTGCAAGTGCCGTACTAATCACTGCAAAGTAACCATTTATACCCCAAGCCCATGGCACGGCTCCCTTTCCTTTACTTGAAATAGTTGAAATACCGGTTGGGAAAGGTATGCCCATAATAAAACCCAAAGGAAAAACCAGCAGCAGGAGTACCATAATTTTTGACCAGGCAGGCCAGGCAATTGTTCCTAATAACAAAGGAGTGAGGATCACAGAAAACGAAATCAATAATAGAATTATGAGTAGCGGCCACAGCCAGATTTTATATCCTTTTTTCATCCATTCGACCGAGTAATAACTACCTATTCCTGAAGATAATAGCATAGCACCAATGACGAATGAAGTAGCGTATATCGGATTTCCAAAATACAATATGAATTGTTGAATAAGCACGATCTCTACGAACATATAGCCCAGCCCGATGCCCCCAAAGTATCCAAGTATGCGCCATCTATCCAAGCCC
>JAHEJC010000611.1 GCA_024639065.1 Lewinellaceae bacterium
TCCTGATCAAAAGACAAGGTTTAAAAAAATCTATCCAAAAAATATGTACCCAAATTAAAAATTTTGACCAACATTTTGGAGATGGCACTAAATATCATCACACCCTTACGATGGCAGCCACAAAAACCATTAATCATTTTATCCAGAAAAGTAATTCTAATAATTTTAAAGATCTACTGCTCGAATTCCCAAGATTAAAAAATGATTTCTACGGACTTTTACGATTGCATTATAGTCTGAAAGTTTTGAAGAACAGTGCATCTAAAATTAATTACATTGAGCCGGATTTAATACCTTACAAATGATAGGCGCACAAGTGATTGATCAAGACTAAAATTGAATGTTCCCATTGGAGTATTTCACCTGTGTCCATCAAAGATTTAAAATTTATTTTTTTGTGTGATCAAATAAAATTGAACACTGGAGACCACCAAATTCAAATGCGAATTTTACTTTTACGCCAATTAGAACAAATAGGAAATAGAGCAAATGGGGAGATTTGAAGGTCAAGTGGCTATTGTCACAGGGGGCGCAAGAGGCATAGGTAAAGGGATTTGTAAAGCTTTTTGTCAAGAAGGAGCCTCTGTAATTATTTGGGATATTGACGAACAAGGGCTTGAAACAGCTCAGGAAATTTCATTTGAGGGAGGAATTATTTCTTTTAGACGAACAGATATATCTGATAGAAATGATTTGAAAATGGCAGTGGATAATGCCATAAATAAACATGGCCATATTGACATCCTGATCAATAATGCTGGAATCATTAGAGATCGTACATTGATGAAAATGTCAGAAGAGGAGTGGGATCAAGTGATCAACGTAAACCTGACCGGTATTTTTAATGCTACCAAAGCAGTGATACCTCATATGCGCGAAGCAGGGTATGGGCGGATCGTATCAGCATCTTCGATCAACGGATCCCTAGGTGCGTTCGGGCAAACTAATTATTCGGCTACCAAGGCCGGAATAATAGGATTTACCAAAGCACTGGCAAAAGAAGTCGGAAAGTATGGAATCACTGTGAACGCGGTAGCCCCTGGTTTTATTAAAACGGCTATGACCGACACCATGCCTGAGGAAGTTGTCACAGCAAGTATTGCTCAAATTCCAGTCCGTAGAATAGGAACACCTTTGGATATGGCAAACGCTTATTTATTTCTTGCATCCAGAGAATCTGGCTTTATTAGTGGACATATTCTACATGCCAATGGCGGTGTCTTTTGATTTTTTTGAAACAAAAAGTAATGAGTGAGCAAAGTGAAACGTACCAAACCATATTCTCAAACTTAGCTGAAGTTAAGCAAAGCGTTGGCAAAGAACTCGGCATAAGCAAATGGATCAAAATTACACAAAAACAGATCGACACATTTGCTGAGTTAACCAATGATAATCAATGGGTTCATGTAGACGAGGAAAAGTCCAAAAAGCATTCTCCCTATGGTTCACCTATTGCACATGGCTATTTTATACTTGCCCTAGCTTCTCAGTTTGTAAGGGATACTATGACCATCCAAGGATTGAAAATGGTGGTGAATTATGGATTGGATCGGGTAAGATTTCCCAATGCAACTAAAGTCGGTTCCCATATCCGTGGCCGCACAAGTCTTCTTGCTTATGAGGATAATGCCGATTTTGCTAAAATATATATTAAGATGAAAATGGAATTACTTGATCATGAAAAACCAGCTTGTGTTGCTAAATTAATAGCCCTTTGTTATCCCAAATAAAAAAACTAGTCCTATGAATTTCGAATACAGCGACAAAACTAAAGAGTACTTAAATCTTCTTTACCGATTTTTTGATGACTTTATATATCCTGCAGAAAAGGAGGTGCAAGAATTCGTTATGAATCCAAAAAATCAATGGATTAAATGGCCTGGGTTAGAGTTTTTGAAATCAAAGGCCAAAGAAGCTGCTCTCTGGAATTTATTTTTACCCTTAGAGTATGGAAATCTTGGTCAAGAATTAAAAAATGTGGAGTATGCTCCTCTAGCTGAACTCATGGGTAGAGTAACCTGGTCTTCAGAGGTTTTTAATTGTAGTGCTCCCGATACAGGTAACATGGAAGTTCTAGCAAAATATGGTTCAGAAGCACAGAAGGAGCAGTGGCTTATACCTTTGTTACAAGGTCGAATACGATCTGCCTTTCTGATGACCGAGCCAGATGTTGCTTCTTCTGATGCCACGAACATCCAAACATCCATCAAATCGGACAAGGATTCCTATATTATTAG
>JAHEJC010000305.1 GCA_024639065.1 Lewinellaceae bacterium
CTCAACTACAGCAATAAACAAACCGTTTAAATATAGACGACAGTATTTTTTATGCCTTATTCTTTAACAATTTTACCTAATAGGGTGGTGTGCGAATTGTCCTTGGTGATAAGATTATAAATGCCCGGTGGCAAGTGGCTAATATCCCATTCACCGTTTCCTTCCCATATCTCTTCCATCATAGGCTGCCCGAGTAGGTTTATAAGTTTAATACGAATAGGTCGTTCTAGTGTTTTTGCTGATCGCAATATCAATCGTTTATTCGTTGGGTTAGGGAAGATTTTATATTCTAATGGTAAGTTTGATGATGTAAAAATTGAGGTGGTAGTCTCATTGGATTTTCCAGGGGTTGCTGTCAAAATTTGAAAGGGCCCTATACCATTTGGAATCCTTCCCACCGCTTGATCCGTTATCTGGATACCAAATGCAATGCCATCAATAAGGGCATTCATTTGCAGGTCTGAATTGAAAAGCCCAATAAATTCTCCATCAGCGCTTAGCCGAAAATTAGTGTGTAAAGGTCCTTGTATACTATCATTATCGGTCCAAACGAGAAGAAACCCATCAGCAGGAATAGTAGTATCCGGAAAACTCCATTTAGTAGGTATATCCGGATTGTCAGTCAAATAAAGTCCACCCAATCCAAGTGGTTGATCTCCATAATTATGAATCTCTACCCAGTCATCATACTCATCAAATTCATCAGTAATAGTAGAATCATTGCTGGCCATAAATTCATTGATAGACAGTGATAACGTACTCTCCTGCAGTAATACCTGGTTAGTCCCACAAACAGGCTCTCTACTCGTATTACCCTGCAGATCGGTTGCCTGGATGTAATAATTGAATTGGGTAGAAGCGGTAGAAATAATCGCACCATAAATTCCATCATTCAATTGGTCGTCTTGATGCAACCCGTCATCAAACATTTCCGAACAAATCAAATCGCTTTGGGGCGTCAGTTGATAACAAACCTCCATTTTATCCATCCCTTCATCTTCCTCAATGGAAGCCTGAATGACTATTAGAGGGGAAGTGCCTTGTTGTTTGGCAGATAACTTTGTTATAAAAGGTATTAAATCGTAAAACGGTAGCTGTACCAGAGAGGCTCCTCTGCGGTTAGTAATAAAATTTTTAATGCCTTCTTTGGTGTGGCCGTGTGATAACTGTCTGGTAAAACCATTGATGAAATCTGCCATATCAAATCCATAATCCAATGAGTAAAATGAATCTTGCAATACATAAGAAAATAGCAGGGCCTGAAGTACATCGATTTTTGGGAACAATACTTCTTCGGAATAGATTTCCTTTAGAGCCTTATCCATCAAATAGGTGAATTGGTTTAGATATTCAGGAACTTCCAAAATACGCCAATAAAGAGGTCGAGGTTGGTCTTCAGCACCCCACAGATATATATTTCTTTCTGCCCAATTAATATTAAACCAATCAATCCCAAACGTATTATCCAGGTCATAAGGAATATATTCAAACAGACCGGTCGCTGTATTATGGTATAAATAGAAGTTATTCTTATTAAATAAAGGGCCATCCCAATTACCAGATAAAATGTCGAAAACCATCGACTTTAGAAATGAGTTGATATTAAAAAGGGGTTCCAATGCACATCGCAAATCTTCGATGGCCGTATTATTAAGCACGTCAATTAAATTTGCTAGATCGGAATAGTCATCTTCTTCAGTGTTGGTGATCAGCTCATAGTTTCTGCGTTCTCCATTATCCAATTTGTACAGATCAGGATCATCGCCCAAATAATCCAGGTCGGATGGCCATAGACACTTGTACAAATTTCCATCATTGTTACCGAAGCGTTTATTAACGAACGTTTCATCTATATGTTCCACATTGGCATAGATCCCAAAATATTGGTTATTGATATATAGTTGGATATGATTGGCTCTTGGTGCGGGGACTCCAAATTCTCTTAGAAGATCCCAGCAAATCTTGGATCGACTGACCGTAGGATCGTTATGTTCTCCATTCAGGTTGAGTTTCTCCACACCATGCCATTTCCGGCCCTTTTCAAAAGTATTAAACGATACTTTAAATGACTTTTTCTGAGAATAGCGAGAGGTATTTCCTCGTAAGCGGAATCCGATGTTGTCCACCGTATCCTTAATCTCCCCATTATCAAAATAAAAAGTAGCCGGGAAGTGGATATCACCCTCTTCATTGCCTTCAGCAAATATAGATCCCAAGTCACTGGATGCAAGGCTAATATCTATTCGAGGAACGACATCATCTACGAATACGGGCACATAGGATGGAAAAGGATCCTGTGCATTTAATGACATCCCATACAGAATCGAAAGGAAGACATTAGAGAATGTATAGACTATTTTTAGGTATGTTTTCTCCTTAAGGATCATTTTAAGATATATTTATGGTTAAGTTAGTCAGAAGCAGTAAGAGTGGCAATATAGGAAACCATTTATCCAAAAAATATTTATCGTGTCTAATTTCCCATATACGATTAACCGGGTTATCTCATTGGCAACCGATCAAATCAACAAAATTTCGGTCGGTGAAATGGATAAAAAGCCTTCTGCTGACAGTTGGTCGAAGAAAGAAATATTAGGACATCTGATAGATTCGGCCTATAATAATCACCAGCGGTTTTTGCTGGCAGGCACCAAAAATGACTTAATTTTTTCAGGATACGATCAGCCAGTTTGGGTAGCTAATAACGCTTATCAGAAAAGAGATTCATCTGAAATATTACATTTATGGATTACAGTGAATATGCATTTAAGTAGTTTAATTGCTCACCTACCGGAATGGTTATTGTCAAGAAAAACCACCAGGCACAATTTTCATGAAATATGTTTTAATCTTTTGAAAAAGGGGTCTTCTTCATCGCTCTCATATTTAATTTGGGATTATATTGATCATATGGAACATCATCTAGCTCAAATAATTGATGGATATGAGAAAATTAATGAATCGAGTTAAAAGACTATTCTGCCTGTTTCACAATTATTATTCTATCGGGTGTTAGCAAACCGTTTATTGAAATAGTATGAATAAATTTCATTTGACCTAGGGCTTACCCCCTAGGCTATATAGTTTTGGCCTTCCAGGCCTTGAATAACTAGGAGCCCTGAAAGGGTGCAACTATACAGAGCAGGCTGTGAGGCCTGCGTTATTTCTAAATATTGTTTTAGATAGTCACCTACAAATACCAATTAATAAATTTCATTTGACCTAGGGCTTACCCCCTAGGTTATATAGTTTTGGCCTTCCAGGCCTTGAATAACTAGGAGCCCTGAAAGGGTGACACTATACAGAGCAGGCTGTGAGGTCTGCGTGGAGGAATACAATCAATCTTAGGTCTTAAATCATTTTTAGATATATTGATCAATATAAATCTTTAAAAAAACTAAAACATTAAATATGTCGCAAAGCCTCGTTAAAAATTACATACATATCATTTACAGTACAAAGAATCGAGAACCTTGGTTAGTTGATAAAAAAAATCTAACAAATTTATGTAATTATTCAGCTGGAATACTGCAAAACAAAAAATGTATGCCCCTAGCTATTGGTGGCCATGATGATCATCTCCATATCCTATGTAATCTTTCTAAAAATATTGCATTATCTAAACTTCTCGAAGTGGTCAAGACGAATAGTTCTAGATGGATTAAAGAGCAAAATCCGAAATATGAATACTTCGCTTGGCAAAATGGATATGGAGGATTTTCTGTACATGAAAATCAGACTAAAAATATTGCCTCCTATATTAATAATCAGGATGAAGTCCATAAATCAAAATCATTTGAGGAGGAATATCTTGAAATTCTAAAAGAACATAAGATGAAATACGATCCCAAATATTTGTTTTAGAATAATCACCTACAAATACCAATTAATAAATGATTTTTTGACCTAGGGCTTACCCCCTAGGCTATATAGTTCCAACCTTCCGGGCCTTTAAATAAATCAGCGCCCTGCAAAGGTGAAATTATACGGAGCGGGGTGAGAGGTCTACGCCCTTCATCATGACCTCTGAGCTTCTAGAAAAAACGTAAATCCTCAATTGCATAATCTGCAATTTTGGCAATCAAGACACCTTGGCTTCAAGCCTTCAAACCATATCGTCATGGCGAGTGGGCGCAGCCTACGCGGCAATGCGTTAATAATGGAATCTATCTTCGATCAGCTAAGGGGTTGCCTCCCAGGAAAAAAGTAATAGTAGAATTCAGCCCTTCGAGGCCCTCAGTAACCGGAATTAATAATAAAGGTTACCTTTGCGCCTATTTTGGTGAAGCCTCCAATAAGATAAACTACTGGAGCAAAAAAATGAATATTGAATGAGGTTTGAAGATTTGAAAATTATTGACCCTATATTGAAAGCAGTAAGGGATAGAAATTACCTACAGCCTACCCAAATACAACAAAAAGCGATTCCGATTATTCTAAAAAGACAGGATGTCCTAGGGAGTGCACAGACAGGAACGGGTAAGACGGCAGCGTTTGCAATTCCGATCATCCAACTTATTCACCGGATTGAAGGCAGGGAGCGAACACCGGTTTTAAGATCATTGATTGTTACACCTACGCGAGAATTAGCTATCCAGATAGATGAGAATATCAAAGCTTATGCCAAATATACTAAGGTGCGTAATGCAGTGATTTATGGAGGTGTTAAACAGCACCGACAGGTCGAACAAATAAAAAAAGGTATTCATATACTGGTGGCAACTCCAGGTAGATTATTAGACCTGATTAATCAGGGATATATCAAGTTGGACACGATAAAAATATTTGTGTTGGATGAAGCGGATCGGATGTTGGACATGGGATTTATTAATGATATTAATAAGATACTTAAGCTTTTACCTGCCAAAAGGCAATCACTGTTTTTCTCCGCAACGATGCCAAACCCAATTGTGAAGTTATCCAGAAATATTCTGACGCATCCTCACAAGATCGAAGTCGACGTGGTTTCTTCAGCAGCTGATACGATTCAACAATTAGTGTATTTTACTAATAGAACCTCTAAAAAAGATTTGTTACTACATATCTTGGACGATCATTCAATTAATCATGTTTTATTATTTGCCAAAACCAAACGAGGAGCGGATCGAATTGTTCGTAATCTAAAAAAGGATAAAATAAATGCAGCGGCTATCCATGGAGACAAAGCACAGAATCACCGGCAGAATGTACTAAAACGATTTAAAGAAAATAAACTAAGGGTACTGGTGGCTACGGATATTGCAGCACGCGGTATTGACATAAATAAATTGCAATATGTGATCAACTATGATATTCCCAATGTACCTGAAACCTATGTTCATCGAATTGGCAGATCGGGTCGAGCGGGTAAAGAAGGCATATCCATCTCACTTTGTGAGCCTGAAGAAAATGCTTTTATCAAAGACATAGAAAAGCTGATCAAGCAAAAGATTCAAAGGATTAATGATCACCCTTATCCCCAGACGGATAAACCGATGAACGAAGCAGAGAAAAAAGAATGGAACAAGGAGAAACAACGTAGGAAGCAAGAATTTTTTACTCAACGCAAACAGCGTGGCAAAGGCAGAGTCAGATAAAAAGAATAGCGGCTAAGTCTTATTAAAATCTCAGGAATTATTGACTACTAATTTGATCCTTCCCTAAATCTTGAAATGAAATGACTGCGATTTCTGTCAGTTTTTTTGGTGAAGTAAATTAGAAAAAGATAGATTTTTATTTAGAAAAAAACCCTTCCAAATGCAGAAGGGTTACTATTATTTTCATTCTGACCACTAAATTAATTCACTTTTTCGATGGTAGAATTTCCGGTTAATGATTGCTTGACTACCGTACCACTTCCTTTATAATACAATGTACTATTTCCGGTTGCAGTTACTTTAATGTCACCATTGGCTGTCACTGAAGTTGTGCTTGCCCCGTTCATAGTGAGATCCACATCATTAACTTCAAAATCAAAGTGCTCAATTGCACTGGCACCAGTTACATTGGCGTCCAATTTATTGGCTGCACCTGTTACCTCCATTTTGGAATTTCCAGTTAACCGAGCATCCATCTTGTCTGTTTCAATTTCGCCTTGAAATGTACTATGACCGGATAATCGAATTTCTATATTGGTGGTTTTCGCTGGTGTCTGTAGCTTTATAGTTGAATTACCGGCTGCATCATATTCATCAATATACTTGGTAGAAATATAGGCTCTCATTACTTCATTACTTCCTGTGATATTGGTATTGTTTTTAAACTTAATGTTCAACGTGCTGCCATTTTTTTCTACGATAATGAATTCATGTAAATTATCATTGGCCTCAATTTCAATGCTTTCTTCATATTCTGAATAGGTCACAAAAACTTCAAAAGAACCGGAAATGTGCAATTTATCATAATCATCAATATGCCTAGTGACTCTGGTAATATGGTCTGAAGGAGACACCTGATCTTTGGTGCAGGAACTCATAGCAAGGGTAATAGTTATTAATGCGATTAATATGGTTTGTGCTTTCATGATTGTATTTTTAAAAAGTTGATTAAGTATGAATGTTGCTTGAGTACTTTAACGTTAAGATTTACTTCCGCATTTACACTTATAAGATGCTTGCAATCAGGTATACCCCTATCGTGGATAAAAAAAATTGAAAAAAATTTCTGTCGGCTATAGTTAACGAGTTTTATCGCGGTGGTTAAATTGATTCCAGACCGAAATTTTTAAATTAGGTACGCATAGGACAATTTATAGGATATTTCTATTCAATCTACTGTATAAAACTTGGTTGACTTAAATCATTTCCAAGCTTTGGATTGGTCATTGGATAAATGAATAAAGATTTTAACTTTTGTAAAATAAGCGTGGTTGGCCATTTGGTTTAGTTTCTTTCGAAATCCAAAACAGCAACCTATTCAACTTAAGCTTCGAGCTAATAAGGAAAATCATTCTAACAATTAGTTAACCTAAATATTTCATTATGAAACACCTAAAATTAATTCTGTTATCTTTTTTGATTCTTTTTATATTGGGAATATTCTCTTGTGAAAAAGATCCAATGATTACCGATCAGGAAACTTCTCTAAGTAGCCTGGACTTAGACAAAACACCGCAAATGAAACAACTTAAAGATTGTTTTAATTTCCGAACGGATGGAACTGCTGCATTGGGCTGTGTTACCATTACAAGTGATTTTCTACCATTCGAATTTCCGTGTGCGTCTTTCAGTAGTTTTGGTGCCATTGAATTCCCAGTTACCATTGGTGATTACGAGGGCTTCATGGGATCTGTCGTAACGAATATGTATCAATCAGGAAAAGGGGCGCTTCATTTAAATCTGGTACACTACTTTGTTTCTGAAGAAGGTGCTTGGTGGACAGAGGACCAGGCTGTGTGTGCACCTACCAGGTCTAATCCCGGTACTTGTCTAGTTAATGATGTGCTCAATATTGTTGGTGGAACTGGAATATTCGAAGGAATTAGTGGTAAATTCCACAATCATGGAGAACTGACTTTTGGACCCCCAGAGAATTGTATTAATTGTATTGACGATCCTGATCATCCTGATTATCCTCCACAAGTGCCTACTGGAGAGCTTGATTTTGAGATTTTCGGCCGGATCTGTATAAATGTTAATGGTCCCGAATAGAAAAGAGCGCAACTTCTATTTAAAGAATCTAAATCCCTTCTCACCAAAGGAGGGATTTAATTTTGGGTTTACTATTCTGGCCATACTCGATAGCAATCATCGGGGTCACCGGTTGGAGGACAATAAGATGTCTTACATCCTCCGGAAGCTTCCATCCCTTTTTGTTTGCAATCAGCTTCGTTGATAAAGCTGTAGTTCGTTTGTCGGAAAGGTTGCCCGGTTCCAAAACCACCACAAGATACGCTACAACCACCCAATTGGGATTCTTTACCGCAGGACAAAGTAAAGCAAAGACCAATAGTACAGAGGATCATTATTCCAGTGAGTATTTTTTTTATCATAATGGCAGCTGAATTTTATTTATCTATTAAAATACGAAAAACAATTTATTTGGAGAAACACCTCATGTCAGGATTGTAGTTCAGGAACACTATTTTCAACAGATTCAAAATTCACCTTTAAATGTTCACCTAGAATTTTTCTCAATTTAGGAAGCTGCTCGGGGTCAATAATGTTTATGGCAGTGACACTACATAGTCTCT
>JAHEJC010000306.1:0-5362 GCA_024639065.1 Lewinellaceae bacterium
TATGTGGGTCTGTACCTTGCATACTCATGCGATTGTATGGAAAAATTATCCTTCACAACTAACAAATATATCTTTTTCTATATAGGCACGCGATAAGAAACCTGCCTTTGCCGCAGGTCTCCGACGGGCCATAGCCTTTGTGCCTCCGCGGAAGTCTATAGCTATCGACTTCGGCGACACGCGGATGGCGACGGCTCGCAGGCGCGCGCCATTGGAAGGTAATAACCACGGGCTTAAGCCCGTGGTTATTGAATACTTTTATATCAGGACTTTAGTCCAAAAAAGTACTCCATGACAATCACGCTAGTCTCCAGAACCGTTCGTAGAAACTCACTACCAGACAAAAGGAAGGATCCTATATCTCACTTTTTTTGAATACTCTTTATATCCCTCCAATTCATTTTGTAGGGTTTTATCCTCGAAATATGTGCGAACGAGAATAATTACCACCATAAGTGCGACAGGAATAAAGCTAAGAATGGATCCAAAGCACAATGGCATTGCCAGGCATCCACATAATATTCCACCATATCCCGGATGGCGAACAAAGCGATAAGGACCAGATTCCACTACCACGTGATCCCGATCTGTCTGAATTCTGACTGTGACTTCAAAAAAAGGATTGTGGAGCATTGGGATTACAGAAAACACTGCAGATAAAACATATAGAACTAGCCCAGGGTATAGCCAATATAATGGTAATAAATTGGATTCATTCCGATAATCCTGACCGGCAATAAAAGGTGTAACAAAAATGGCCAGCATAAAAAAGGTAGTGATCAAAACGGCATCCCATTGCTTCGTTCCTTTTTGCATCTTGCCCCTCTCGTTGAGTAGTCCAGGTACATTTTTAGCCAGCACAAAACCAATAATAATGGTACCCGCAATATGTAATAACAAGTAGATCCAGACTCTTTGGATATCAGTTCTGCCTGCTGTAATGAAGAAGACCAGTCCAGTAATAATTATGTAGCGGATTGGTGCAGTGAGTGCGTTAAACCCGGACCTGTTTAGTTTGATCTTATTTCCCTCTTCAACTTGTGTCATGATTGAAGATACGAAGCTATCTTTTGAAAACTGAAAATCAGTGAATTATTAAAAGGAGTGTTTTGGGCTAAAGCCCTATTGGGGAAGAAAGTAACCACGGGCTTAAGCCCGTGGTTATTATAGGTCTCACATCGCGCGCCAGCCTGACGGCATAGGCAGGTCTTGGACGCGTTGTAATGTTAAATCATCGATAGGCACTCAAACAAAGGTTCGCAAGCATATGCCATCGAAATTGCATGATTGAATGGTTTTGGGCTAAAGCCCGATTTGAGATGAGTGCAAATAACCACGGGCTGAAGCCCGTAGTTAGAGTAATAAAGGATAATAATCAAACATGACTATTCCACAGGTACTAGACTGATGTGGTTCTGTAATAAAGGCATCCGAGGAAACCTCCTTTCGCCGTCAGGTCTACGACGGGCCATCGCCTTTTGGCGACGGCGCGCAGACGGTCACCGTTAACTATATAATCCCACGCGTCTGAGACGTTTGCGTGTCTGTATATAAATATCCACGGGCTTAAGGCCGTGGATAGTCTAGATCCATATCAGGACTTTATTCTAAAAACGATTGCGACGTCTCAAGACGCCACTGTCATTTACGGATTTTGAGTCATTAACTGCTGCCAAGGATATCCCGTACAAGCTTCCCTGAGAATACTCCTCCATCTCCTGAGCCACCTGAATTGAAAGTCTGGTCTTGCCCAAACAAACAGCCAGGACCAATGAGTGTAATCAGCCTGTTGTGGAATATCCAGTCACAAATCATATTACAAAAGGCTAATAGCTATTGATGCGCCTGAAAGGCAATTAATTAGAGATGTGAAACGATGCTACCTTGCTACTGATCTTCAGATCTGTCTTTCTTCTTCCCCTGCCGTAGATCGTATCCTGCCCCAAATACTATTCCCAATGCTATTCCAAGGCCAATATTGTCCAAGGCCACACCAAAAGCCACACCTAAGGCCAAACCCATTCCTATCCCAATTCCTCTTTTATTCTGATTCTTCTTTCTAATCATAGTATTGACAATAACCATTTATAATAATATGGTATCCTATTTAAATATTGCATTCAAAAATTTCTAATTTACAAAGGTATTCAATGATGCACTATACGAATTAATCAATTTAATAAAACCAGATTGTCATGAAGAAGACTCGTAGATCATTTGTCAAAAAGATTGCTGGCGGAGCGATTGCTGCTTCAGCTGCCCCTCAAATTTTGATCGGCAAAGATCACAAGGTTCACACGCTCACAAAACAGCCTCAGAAAGTAGCCGCAAACGATAAAATCAGGATTGGAGCGATTGCTACAGGTATTATGGGGCTTGAAAACATCCGGACAGCCCTTATGTGTGATGGTGTCGAGCTGGTCGCTGCTTGCGACCTGTATGATGGCAGATTGGAGAGGACTAAAGAATTGTATGGTAAAGACATATTTACAACCAGAGACTATAAAGAAATCCTGGAAAGAGATGACATTGATGCAGTAATCAACTCAACTCCCGACCATTGGCATGATCATATATCGATAGCAGCCATGGAGAAAGGCAAATCCGTATATCACGAAAAACCTATGGTTCAGCACCTGGATGAAGGACATGCCGTAATCGAAGCACAGAAAAAGTCTGGTATGGTATTCCAGGTTGGAGCACAGTGGGTAAGCTCCATTGTATTTCTGAAAGCAAAAGAACTTTACGAAAGTGGAGCTATTGGAAAACTGGTTCTAGGAGAGGCTATTTATGATCGACAGTCTGCCAATGGAGCCTGGCAATATTCCATTCCCCGCGATGCTTCTGAGAAAACTATTGACTGGAAGACATTCCTTGGTGATGCTCCTAAAATGAAATTTGACCCCATTCGTTTCTTTAGATGGAGAAATTACAAGGATTACGGAACGGGAGTGGCAGGAGATTTATTTGTTCACCTTATTGGCGGCGTGCATATGATCACAAGCTCCAATGGCCCCAACCGGATCTTCAGTAGTGGTGGTTTAAGATACTGGACAGATGGCAGGGACGTGCCTGATGTTATTATGAGTATTTATGATTATCCTGAAACGGATAAGCATCCGGCCTTCAACATGCAGTTACGAGTTAATTTTATTGATGGAAGTGGGGGAGGAACGACCATAAAATTTGTAGGAACGGAGGGTACACTTCAGATTAAAGGTGATTCACTGATATTGAAAAGGAGCAAGATGCCGGAAAATCCAGGTTATGGTGGATGGGATTCGTACGAAACATTCTCTTCGTCTCAGCAGAAAGAATATGCAAAATGGTACAAAGAAAACTATCCTGAGCCCCTGGCAAAAATGGCAGAGCCGGGAGAAGAAATATTCCGTGCTCCCGAGGGCTACTATGCTAGAAAGGATCATTGGCAGACTTTCTTTGATTCCATGCGATCCGGAGAGCCACTTTTGGAAGATGCAGAATTTGGTTTCCGTGCAGCTGCACCGGCCCTGGCTACCAATGTGAGCTACTTTGATAATAAGGTAGTTAATTGGGATCCGGAGGGAATGAAGGTGGTATAATTAGTATAGAGTAGTTAGTATTTAGTATTTAGTATAGAGTATTGAGTATTTAGTATGGAGTTTGTGATACAATAATATTGGTCATTATCTTTTAGTGTATCCCTGATTCAATTTATTACAAGCGTGAGGTTGAAATAAGGAAATTGCCGTGTGAAGAATTCTTTGCAAAACTTTAAAGAATACTTCATAACTTGATTTATCTAACATTCAAAATTTTTCGCTATGACTAAGAGAAGAGATTTTATAAAAACCAGTGCCTATGTTGCTGCCGGTAGCTTATTAATTTCACCACTTGCCTGTACCAGTAAGAAAGAGGGCGTGGAGGCGACAGTAGATGCTATGGCAGGAGAAGCTGAGGCAGCTATTAAATCTAAAGAGATAGGGGTCCAGGTATATTCCGCCCGTGAACAACTGGCAGAGGATTTTGAAGGCACCATGAAAAGGCTGGCTGAAATTGGATATAAAAACATTGAAGCTTATGGTCTAGGTACAGATGGTATGTTCCTCGAAAAATTCACCCCCGGTGATTATAGTAAAATCGTAAGTGATGTTGGGATGAAGGTTGTTTCCACACACTGTAGATATTTTACTACGGATGATGCACAAAAAATGATTGATGCATCGTCTGCGGCAGGAATAAAATATACGATCATACCTTCCTTACCCGATGAACTGAAGGAGAGTGTGGATACCTATAAGCAGGTAGCAGATAATTTGAACAAGGTTGGTGAAATATTCAAAGCAGCAGGATTGAAATTCGGCTATCACAATCATGCTTTTGAGTTTGAGTTAAAGGATGATCAGGTTCCTCTGGAGATTATGTTGAATGAAACGCAATCGGATCTGGTGACCTTTGAAGCGGATCTGTATTGGGTAACCAGGGGAGGTACAAACCCTATGGACCTTATCAATAAGTTCCCAGGCAGATTCAGCTTGTTCCATGTCAAGGATGCTGCAGAAGATCTTGAACAAACTACCGTTGGGACTGGTATCATTGATTTTGAAACAATTCTGAATGCCAGGGACATAGCAGGTCTAGATTACTACTTTATTGAAGACGAAAGGACAGATGATCCTTTTGCCAATCTAAAAGCTAATTTTGATTATTTGAATGGTTCGGATTTTGGGTGATATTATAGTATTGAGACTTCAGTAACTGTGATTGAGTACGTGATTATTTAGAGAATCCCACTCTTTCCATCAAGTCGATAAACCGAGGATCGTTCCTTATTGGATTGAATTGGGGTTCAATTTTAAGCCATATCATTTCAACCTCATGGTCATCAAATGAATTCTCTAGCCACTCAAAGGCCAGTTTCGATTCACCAATACCAGCATAGATCTGTCCCAGGAAAAAGGATGGACTGCCCTGAAGTCCCTGAGATTTTATGGATTTTAATTCCTCAATGATTTGTCTGGTCTCGTCTGTTTGCCCGGATTTGTGGTAAGCAATGGCCAGGTCACCGAGGAGAGATGGAATTCTTGCTTTACTCACCTCCAAGCCATGTTCAAGAATGTTGATGGCATCACTAAAAAGACCAAGGTTCAAATATATCTTCCCCAATTTGTGATATCCATTTGGTACATCCGGCTGATATCTTATTCCATCCAGTAAAGTTTCAATTGCCTTTTCAGGTTGATTCAAGAAATATTGGACAGTGCCTCTGTATGGTCGATCCAGGCGACCCATAGGGTTAAGTTGGTGGCTTGCTTCAAAATGCCTCTCGGCTTCCAGAAATCTTCCCATAAGGAGGAGAAAAAAACCATAATTACTTGTGGAT
>JAHEJC010000306.1:5372-8166 GCA_024639065.1 Lewinellaceae bacterium
ATTTCCCCTGAATAAATTCTTCTTCGGCTCCTTTGAAATCCCACTCAAACAAAAATCTAATTATCCCTAATCTAACTTTGGCGATATAAAGATTGGGGTCAAGATCAAGTGCCTTTGTAACGTAAGGCAAGGCTTGATTTCTTGCATTTTCAGAAGTTAAGATACCAGTCCATGCCCCCTGACGGATATAATACATTCCAATTTCTGCATAAGCTTCTGCGAATTCCGGGTCCATATCTACCGCTTGCAGCAAAAGGGGTAAAGATTTGTTTAAACCCTCTATGGAACCCGTTCTTAAATTGTATAATCCCCGAAGATAGAGTTCATAAGCTTCTGTATTTTCTGTTGGTTTAATATTGACACTGACTTCTTCTTCTCTGGTCAATTTGGCATGTAAAGCTTTTGCAACCTCCATTGCCACTTCACTATGAATTGCAAAAACATCATCCAGGTTACGATCAAAAGTATTTGCCCATAAATATTTATCAGTTTTGGCATCAATGAGTTGGGCGGATATTCTCAATTGATTTCCATTTCTTCGAACACTTCCGGTCAATATATGACCCACACCAAGTTGTTCTGCTATCTCCCTGATTGATTTAGACGTATTTTTATACCCCATAACCGAAGTCCTTGAGATAACCTTCAGATCACCGATTTTCGACAGCTGAGTTATCAATTCTTCTGTCAAACCATCGCTAAAGTAATCTTGATCAGGATTATCACTCTGATTGGTCAAAGGTAAGATGGCGATGGTCTGGTCTAATTCAGTTGCGTCACCTAAACCCCCTTTTATTGAATAATACAGGGCTATAGTTAGTAGTAGTATGATTAAGACCCCAGGTAAAAAATACTTTCTTAAAGTTCTTTTAGGAATCTGTTGGACCTTGGATAAATTAACTTTCTTTTTTTTCTCATTTATCTCCTTCTCTATCTGTTTACTAAATGGTACTACCAGACCATCATTTGAAATGGCATAAACATCAACCGGCTTCTTTATATTTTTAAGGGCAAAACTGCCAATCAATTTGGTTTGAATAGATTTCTGGTTCTTTATATCATCATATATCTTTCCCGATACGAACACACTCCCAACTACGGCCAGGGATTCAATACGTGATGCTATATTTACACCATCTCCAATAATCTCTTCATTACTATATATTATATCTCCGGAGTGGATCCCAATTCTTACCGGGATAGGGAATTCCAACTGCATTTCTATCCCACATTTCACCGCCTCAATGGCGCTGTCAAAAATACTTAGTGTTCCATCTCCATAATACTGCAATATTTCTCCATCGTATTTTTGGGTAGTGGATTTGAATATCCTGCGGTGTTCGGCACGTATTTTTATTGCTTGTTCTTCATCCTCTTGCATCAAGGCTGTGTACCCCTGGATGTCAGTAAACATAATGGCAGCCAGCCGATGGTACTGCCCAGCTTTTCCCGGTTTACGCTCTTTTAGTGCCCTTCCCATGGAAGATAAATTATTGGATAAGAGATAAGCAAATTGACTGGAAGATGCAATGATATTTGTCATCCTGACACAGATCATAAAAATATGGGGGATGGCGAAGGACTCCCTGACAATGTATAGCTAAAGCCTTCCGCGTGTGCTGAAATTCCTCGGCAGAGGTGCATGGCGATGGCTCACGCACAAGCTCAAAACTCTCTACTCAATCTTAGTAGCCGTGAGTTCAAGTTCGTCAGGAGATGCATCTTTTTCAAGCAGGTGCATCTTCATTTCCAATTGAGAAAGGTCGATAAATATGGCATAGGCATCCTTAACCAACCCTTCCCGGGTTGTGACTTTTATTTTATCAGGATTTCCTGTGTAATCCTCGGTATCTTCGATGATAAAACTTAATCCTCCAATGGCTGAATTGCTATTTGCAACGATCTTATCAACAATAGTTGCTGAAAGTGTATCCGTAAGATAGTCACCCGGGAATTCAATTGCTAAAGTGAAGCTGTTAGAATTGACCATCTTAACAATCAAGCTTCCATTGAACACCGATACGGTAGGTCTGGGGCCTGCATAGTCTATTTTCAGGTCAATAGTATATTCTCCTACAATTTTTGAAGTATCAAAATTTGCAACAGGAACTTCTTCTTGACCACTACAAGCCAGTATGAATATTGAAAGAAATAGCGGTGATATTTTCCTTAAAATCCCGAAAATTTTCCCCATGAGTATCAATTATTAACAAGCAACAATCTACAAATGTAGGAATTTAATTAATAGATGATCCACTAAATATGGTTTTAGGAAGGGGGATTCAGAAAAAAATAAAAGTATTAAGGTTGAGATTATTGGAATTCTAAAACAAAATCTTATATTTGATGTTCAAACATCGAAGTTTAAACATTAATAACAAAAAAATTATTATGAGCACTATCAAAGAAAGAGTAGAAGATTTAAATTCTAGAATTTTAGGCGGTGATATATTAGGTGCATTCGATGAATTTTATTCAGAGGATGTAGTAATGCAGGATAATGATACCGCAGTACGCGAAGGAAAAGCTGTTTGCAGAAAATTCGAAGAAGATTTTGTTAACAACTTGACAGAATTTCGTGGAGCTACAGTTAAAAATGTATTGGTGAGTGAGGAAGCTGGAGTCTCAACCGTTGAATGGGATTTTGATTATTCTCATAAAGAGTGGGGAGATAGAAAGTATACCCAAGTTTGTATACAACAATGGAGAGATGGAAAGATTGTAAGTGAAAGATTCCTTTATAATAACTAAGGATACAAAAAGTGAAATATTGAAAAGCCTCAATCTTTTTTGG
>JAHEJC010000307.1 GCA_024639065.1 Lewinellaceae bacterium
AACCAGAAGCATATTAAGTTCGTTATTAAGTAAATAAGAAAAATATGTTTTTGGAGGTTTATTTTTTCATCGTTGTTATTGTAACTTTAGGCTTATCAACAATGCGATTTTAGATTTACTCCATAGAGAAATCAAATTAATGCAAATTATAATTAATGAATAAGTTAAAAGAATTATTTTTTGAAAAGTCGAGTCTTTTAAAAGATGAGATGAGGACTTTTGTCAAAAAACATGGTGACGATAAGATAGATGATGTCACGGTTAATCAAGTTCTCGGCGGAATGAGAGGTATTAAAAGTATGCTATGGGAAACTTCAGAATTGGATCCATTTGATGGTATCCGGTTTAGGGGGTACACCATTCCTGAACTCCGAAAGGTTTTACCCACTTTCAAAGGAGGGAAAGAGCCTATGCCTGAAGGATTGTTTTGGTTAATGCTTACTGGAGAGATTCCAACGGAACAAGATGCTCTCGATTTAAGCAAGGATTGGATTACGCGGGGAGGGTTACCACATAATGTAAAAGAGGTTATTGAAACGCTGGACATCGATGTACATCCAATGACTCAGTTTGGTATCGGAATTATGGCGCTTCAAAAGAATAGTATTTTTGCAGCCAAATACCACGAAGGCATTCCCAAAGCTGATTATTGGGATTCAACGTACGAGGATGCCCTCAATCTGATTGCCAAATTGCCACATCTGGCAGCATTTATTTATAGACGTATATACAAGAACCAGGATTATGTGTTATCAAATGATGATCTAGACTGGAGTGGTAATTTTGCCCATATGCTGGGATTCCACCGACCGGATTTTTTAAGTTATATGCGTTTATATCTAACGATCCATGCGGATCATGAAGGAGGGAATGCATCAGCTCATACAGCTCATTTAGTAAGCTCGACATTATCAGATCCTTACCTGGCTTTTACAGCATGTATGAATTCGTTGGCTGGACCGCTTCATGGATTGGCTAATCAGGAAGTCATCAAATGGATATTTAATATGATTGACTCAATAGGTACTACCAAACCTACGAATGAGCAAGTCAGCAAGTATATTCACGATACAATCAATTCAGGACAAGTAATTCCCGGCTATGGTCATGCCGTACTAAGGCAGCCTGATCCTAGATTTATAGCTCAGAAAGTATTTGCAGAAGAATATATTCAAGATTCAGATATTATAAATATTGTATGGAAACTTTTTGATTTAGTGCCAGAAATATTAAAAGGATTGGGTAAAGTAAAAAATCCATGGCCTAATGTTGATGCCCACAGCGGAGGTATATTAGTTTATTACGGCATGAAGGAATACAACTTTTATACGGTCATGTTTGGTGTGTCGCGCGCATTGGGCGTATTAGCATCGTTGTGTTGGTCCAGAGTATTGGGATTACCTTTAGAAAGGCCTAAATCATTAACATTTGATCGAATTAAACAAATTATTTCAAGTCAACAATAGAAACAAATGAATTTGCCGGAAGCATTAAAATACACCAAAGAACATGAATGGATAAAATTGGAGAATGGAGTTGCTGTAATAGGGATTACTGATTTTGCACAAGGAGAACTAGGTGAACTTGTATATGTTGAAGTAGATACGGTTGGTGAACGGATTGAAAAAGATGAAGTGTTCGGTACGATAGAAGCTGTAAAAACTACTTCAGATTTATTTATGCCGGTTACTGGAAAAATAATTGAATTCAATAAAGAATTGGACGAAAATGAAGGGGACAACCCCGGGCTAATCAATTCAGATCCTTATGGAGACGGATGGATAGTGAAAATTGAAATAGAAAATAGTGAGGACCTGGAAGATCTATTGGATGCAACTGCCTATCAAGATCTAATTGAGTAAATTTTTGATGCTCACACCAAAGTATAATTTTATAACATCTTCTATTTGAAATCATTTATTCTTCCTTTTTTTTGGATCTTATTGATCACCGCAGGTTCATTTTTACCTGCTTCCTCAAGTAATTTTGAGGCAATTCAGATCCCAGGGCTAGATAAAGTGATTCATATGTTTTTTTATTTTGTACTCGTGATGCTTCTAATGAGAAGCTTACATAGGACTTACAAAGTGTTAAAAAAGAGAAGAGTTTATGAAATATTAGTGGGTATTATTATTTATGGAATAGCCATTGAAATGGGCCAACACTATTTTTTTCCTTCCAGGCACTTTGAGATATTAGATATTATTGCTAATATTATTGGCACTTTGAGCGGATACTTTACATTTTTTAAAATTTTTAAATTAAAATATAATGGGTGATTTTGTTATAAGCACCAATCAAATGGTAGGTATGATGATTGGCGTAGCAGTCCTGGTTGTAGCATTAATACTAGTTTTTAGGTATTTTCTATCTAAAAAAGCAACCGAAGATTTATCTGAAAAATACGCCGGCAAAGAATGGGCATCTCCATTAACCGCCAGGACAAAATATCCTGATGTTGATGTATTTAAATTTGGAAGGTCTTTTTTGTGGGCTGGAGGTATCGCTTCTTTGTTATTTATCATTTTTGCCTTCAACTGGACTCAGTTTGAGCAAGAAGTAGCGATTCCGGATGATGCTTGGATAGATATTGATGAAATAGAAATGGAGCCTCCTCGTACCGCTGAACCACCACCTCCCCCTCCTCCGCCACCCCCACCAGTTATTGAGGAAGTACCTGAAGAAGAAATAGAGGAAGAAGAACAGCCAGAATTTCTGGATCAAGAAGTTGAAGAAGAAACTGTAATTAAGGAAGAACCACCAGAAATTGAGGATGCACCTCCACCTCCTCCCCCTCCTCCACCACCTCCTGAACCTGAAGTTGAAGAAATTTTTAAGGTTGTGGAACAACAACCTAGGTTTCCAGGATGTGAAGATATGTCCGGAACAAATAAAGAAAAAGAAGAGTGTGCCAAAACAAAAATGCTTGAATTCATTTACAAAAACATTAAATATCCTGCCATTGCCAGGGAAAATGGTGTACAAGGTATGTGTGTAGTAAGATTTGTTGTTGAAAAAGATGGAACAGTTGCAAATGCTGAGGTGGTAAGGGATATTGGAGCCGGATGTGGGGATGAATCTTTGAGAATCGTAAAAATGATGAATCAAATGCCTCAGCGATGGACACCAGGTAAGCAAAGAGGTAAAAATGTTAGAGTACAGTACAATCTGCCAGTTAGGTTTAAACTGGAGAACTGATAAACTTATTGCAAGCTAACACAATTGCAAAAGGCCATCAGTAATGATGGCCTTTTGTATAATTTAAAAAAACTATTCCACCTTCTCTTTCGTTCTAAATAGAAATAATTAGAGACTTATTCCATGAAGCAGCTAGCCTTTTTATGTTTATTTCTTCTTCCCACAATCGGATTCTCACAGCAAAAAGCCCTTCAACTCGCTAATCAATACTTCAACAATGGCGAATACGAGAAAGCTTCTTCTTTGTTTGAAAAATTATACAAAGAAAACCCTAAACAGAATTATTACTTCAATAAATTCATTGATTGTAAGTTGGCCTTAGAAGAGTATGATGAGTCTGAAATACTGATCAAAAAGCAAATAAAGTCTGCTCCAAAGGAAGTCCAACTGTATGTTACCTATGGAAATTTATTGGAGCGTCTATCTAGGCATGATGAAGCTGAAGATCAGTTCAGAGCAGCAATTCAACAACTACCAGCAGAGCGGTTTATTGTTGTTCAACTAGCTAATGCTTTTATGAGTTTAACAAAATATGAATTAGCTATTGAAGCTTATGAAAAAGGGAAAGAACTCTTAAAAGAAAAAGCCGATTTTTCTTATTATTTGGCTGATCTTTACCGCCGGAAAGGTGATCATGATAAAATGATCTATAATTATTTGAGTAGTTTGGAGAATATGCCCTCCAGACAAAATCAAATACAATCTTTATTTGCCAGATTCTTATCCAAAGATGATTATCCAATTTTACAAACCCAATTGTATGAAAGAATCCAAGGGAATCCAGATGCGATACATTATACCGAATTATTGGCTTGGGTATTTTTGCAAAGCAAACAATATGATAAGGCCCTGCGGCAAGCCCAAGCATTGGATAGGAGGTTAGGAGAAAATGGTAAAAGGGTTTTTGAATTGGCGGAAATTGCAAGCAACGATAAAGATTTTGATACAGCTATAAAAGGGTATTCTTACATATTAGATCAAAAAGGAACCAATAATTCGTATTATTTAGAAGCCAAAAGAAAAATGCTGACCACAAAAAGGAGTCAAATTTTTCTAAATCCAGCTTATACCAAAGAAGATCTTAGATCACTTGAAACCGAATATGAAGAATTCCTTGATTTGATGGGGTGGAATAGAAATACGGCTCTTTTGATTATGGAATTGGCAGATTTGGAAGCATTGTACCTTAATGACCTCACCAAAGCGATAAAGTATCTTCAAGAGTTAGTTGATATTGCTGATATCAACAAGTATGTTAAGGCAAATGCCAAGATAAAGTTGGCGGACTACTACCTTATGCAAGGAGAGCGTTGGGAATCCACTTTATTATATTCGCAGGTTGATAAAGCCTTTACAGACCAATTAATAGGTGAAGAAGCTCGATTTAAAAATGCCAAACTATCTTATTATGTAGGTGATTTTGAATGGGCGCAGACCCAATTTGATATTTTAAAGACTTCAACCTCAAAGTTAATTGCGAATGATGCTTTAGACTTGTCAGTTTTTATTCTCGATAATTTAGGATTGGACAGTACTACACATGCTATGCAACTATATGCGGATGCTGATTTACTGACTTTTCAAAATAGAAATGAGGAAGCAATAAATAAGTTGGATTCCATTGAACTTCTATATCCTGAACATTCTCTACAGGATGATATTTATTATTTGCAGGCAAAATTATTATCAAGCAGGCGTGATTACGAACAGGCCATTGAAAATTATCAAAAGGTAATCGACAACCATAGTGATGAGATACGTTGTGATAATTCAATTTTTGAATTAGCCGAAATATATGATTATTCACTACAAGACAAAGAAAAAGCACAATCCCTGTATGAAAAGCTTTTTATCGATTATTCCAACAGTACCTTTGCCATAACTGCCAGAAAGCGCTATCGCCAATTAAGGGGAGATGCTATCCAATAAATTAATTTGTTGGTTGAGTGGCAATTAAACAATATAATTCTCAAAATAAAATCTAGGATATTCATCCATTATAGTTGAGATTCAGGCTATTGGCAATTCGCTGTTTCCCACAAAAAAGTACTAATTTGTTCTACAGAACTTTATACATAAAGCAATAATTTTTGGAACTATGTTTAAGTATGATTTGACCGAAGAGCAATTAGCTGTCAGAGAGGCTGCAAGAGAGTTTGCCCAGTTAGAATTACTTCCAGGTGTAATTGAGCGAGATCGCGAAATGAAGTATCCCCAAGAAGAAGTGGTAAAAATGTCAGAGATGGGATTTATGGGCATGATGGTGGATCCCAAGTATGGTGGGGGTGGAATGGATTCTATCTCCTATGTATTGGCTATGGAGGAAATTTCTAAAATTGATGCATCGTGTGCTGTCATAATGTCCGTTAATAATTCGTTAGTCTGCACTGGCCTTGAACGGTTTGGGTCTGAAGAGCAAAAAGAGAAATATTTACCCAAACTTGTAAGTGGTGAATGGATAGGCTCTTATTGTCTCTCTGAGCCAAGTTCCGGGAGTGATGCATCGCAACAAAAAACCATGGCTGAGCTTATTGGAGACCATTATCTTCTGAATGGTACTAAAAATTGGATTACCAATGGAGGTACCTCAAAATTACATATCGTAATGGCTCAGTCAAATCCTGTCCTTGATCATAAAGGGATTAATGCCTTTCTGGTAGAGGCAGATTGGAATGGAGTTCAAATAAGTGCAAAAGAAGACAAACTTGGAATCAGGGCTTCTGACACACACACTATTATGTATTCGGATGTCAAAGTGCCAATTGAAAATAGAATTGGAGAAGAAGGATTTGGGTTTAAATTTGCCATGCAAGCCCTGGCTGGTGGTAGAATTGGGATTGCAGCACAAGCACTTGGAATAGCTGGGGGAGCTTATGAGTTATCTAAGGCGTATGCAGCAGAACGAGAGTCGTTTGGAAAGCCCATTTCCTATCATCAAGCGATTGGATTTAAACTTGCAGAAATGGCAACAGATATAGAGGCGGCTAGATTACTGGTGTATAAAGCAGCATGGCTCAAAGATCAAGGGCAAGATTATAATCAAGCGGCAAGCATGGCCAAACTATTTGCTTCCGAGACGGCTATGAAACATACTGTAGAAGCGGTCCAAATTCATGGTGGCTATGGTTATGTAAAAGAATACCATGTAGAACGCTTAATGCGTGATGCTAAAATCACCCAAATCTATGAAGGTACTTCCGAAATACAGCGATTGGTAATTGCTCGAAGCATTCTTAAAGGCATGCTGTATCCTCCTTTGTAAAGATTTTAGTATATACTAGTTTATCCATCCTTTTTGCTGACTAGATTTCGCATAGTACCACAAAAATACGCCTATAGCAATTACAAGTATTGGCATGACGACGCCAATCATAGTACCGTAAACTTTTATAGTATCGGCCATGAACATACTATATCCCATTTGCAAAATAATAGCTATTAATGAAATCAGGAATAACGGAATGGCCCAGGCTTTTTTTAAGATTAATCCTAGACATCCTAAGAATCCACCAAACACGGCAATGGCGAAAATTATATATATCCAAGGAGGGGTGGCATTCATCAATGCTGGTTGTTCTTCCATTAAGGCGTCCAAGGCCGGTACGCTAATAAAAGCTTGTCTGATAAAATTGAATACGCCCATGGCATTCCATACTAAACCGACAATCGATATTATCCAAAAGGTTATGGGTAATTTTTGCTGAGATTCCATTTTAGTTTTTATTTATGTCTAACTTTTAGATAAGCAATAAAATAAAAATCTTACCCTAGAAATTGAGAGGGCAGACAAAGACGCGTTCCTATTAAGCTTTTTTCTTCATTATATCCCTATAATGAATTGTTCCTATTAGTAGTCCATTTTCATAAACAGGAAGGGTGTAAATGCTGTTTGATTGCATCAAGTAAAGAGCTTTCTGTATTAAGTCTTCTTTTGCAACCGGTATGATAATCGGTCGCATAAGATCCCGAACTGAACTCATTTGGTTTTGCTTCAGTGTGCGTAAGATTGCTTTTGGAGATAATAATCCAATCAGATGATCAAATTGATTAAAGACTAGAAAATCTCTTTCTCTGGAATCAGATAAATCGATGTCGTTCAAAGCCTGGTGATGAAATATTCTCTTGATTTCTGGAGTATACAATTCGGAAACTTTCCGATATTGCAATCTTTCTTCCAGCTCTAGTTGGCGATATTCCATACCAGCACTGAAGAAGACGAATACCCCGATAAATGCGAGTATATAATTTGAAGAGTACAAGCCATAAACAATAAAGGCTAAAGCAAATATTCGACCAATCCAAGAAGCCCATTGAGTCGCTTTTTTCCTGCTAAATTTTAGCGCTAATATTGCCCTGAGAATACGGCCACCATCCATGGGAAACGCGGGTAATAAATTAAACATGGCTAAAAATATATTCCCAATAAAGATCACGAAAAAAAATTCTTGAATTGATAATCTATTTATATCGATGGGATCATAACGATTCAGTAACTCAGGAACCTTATCAAAAAGAATTAAGCCTAGAACACAAGAAATAAAAATATTAACCGCTGGCCCAGCAATAGCGACATAGAATTCTTGTTTTGGACTCTTAGGCATCCGGAGCAGTCTTGCTACGCCACCGATAGGGGTAAGTACAATATCTTTGGTACCGATGCCAAATCTTCGGGCCATCAATGCATGACCGAACTCATGTAATATTACACAACCAAAAAAAGTAAGGAAGGTTAAGGTAAGCCAACTTGTACCTTGAAAATCAAGTTGTGATGTATAAGCAATGTAAAGTATATAAAATACAATCAGCCCAAATGACCAATGTACAAAAACAGGTATTCCCCGGTATGAAAACAATTTTAGGTTTTGTTTCATAAGTACAATTATCCGCAATCAGATTAAATATTCAAAATAATAAACTGGAATCAAATGCATTCAGTTCAAAACTGGGTAAATGCT
>JAHEJC010000308.1 GCA_024639065.1 Lewinellaceae bacterium
CATATCTCAGTCGAAAGTGGTAGGAACATTTTTGAAAAATTGGCAAGTTCAGACAAATATGAACCTACCCCGATATTCTTACTCGGAGATGACAATGGCCACAAATTGTATCAGGTTCCGATCAATTTAATGTTAAAAGATAATGCAGATGATATAAGACATCGCATCGAAGCGTATGAAAAGGATCCGGACCAATATCATCACATCACGACGCTGGCCATTAGAGAATTTTGCAAAGAACTGATTGACAAATATGCGTCTAACAATATCGTATTTGAACCAAGGGAAATCAGTTATCAGCAGCTTGCCAATACATTTGATGTAGCTTTTATTGCTCTGCACGGACGTCCCGGCGAAGATGGAACGGTGCAAAAGAAATTAGATAAATTGCATATTCCCTATAATGGGTCTGGTTTTGACTCATCTCAAATTACGATCAATAAATTTGAAACCTTACGTATTTTAAGGGATCATGGATTTCAAACAGCTCACCAATTACTATTAGCAAAAAATTCATGGACCGAAGATCAGTCCTTGGCGATTTTGGAGATAGAAGCAAATTTTTCGTATCCCATGATCTTCAAACCGGTTGATGATGGTTGTAGTTCTGCAGTCAAAGTGATTCGCAATCGGGAACAAGCCATACTCTACTTGAATACATTATTTAGGTTAGATAAGGTGATTGAGCCTGCACTTAGAGATCAATTGAAATTAAAACATAAAGAGGAATTTCCTCAGAAACCAATTGTGTTAATTGAAAGCTTGATTCAAGCAAATGGAGCTCCTTTATTTATGGAGATTACGGTCGGGATGCTTACACATTGGAATGCACAAGATATAGTCTATGAGGTATTTGAACCATCGGAAGCGCTTTCTGGAGGAGAAGTTCTTTCTTTGGAAGAGAAATTCCTTGCGGGCGAAGGGCAGAATATTACGCCAGCTAGGTTCAATAAAAAAGGATTTAATTATGAAAAGGTTTCGAGTATAGTAAAAGCTGATCTTGAGAAGGCTGCAAAAATATTAAATGTGGAAGGTTATGCCCGTATCGACGCTTTTGTAAGGGCCTTTGATAATGATCACGTTGAAACAATAATTATTGAAGTAAATTCGCTTCCTGGAATGACCCCAGCTACCTGTATATTTCATCAGACGGCGCTTAATGGTTATCGACCGTATGATTTTATTGATAAAATATTAGAATTCTCTATTAATGGCCAAAAAGTCAAACAGCTCGGATAGTACTGGTGATCAGGGAGGCTTTTGGTCTCGATTGTTTAACCACTCTTTTGTCGTTCAATTATTATTAATAGGCCTATTCCTTTTTGGGTGTTTGTTGCTTGCATTTGGGTGGCTGAAAATTTATACGAATCACGGTCAAAAGCTTGTACTACCTAATTATGAGAAAAAAGAACTATTCGAAGCAGAACAAGATGCCAAATCTAAAAGCTTCAAAATAGTCGTTACCGATTCGATTCATCATTTGGATTACCCAGGAGGAATTATTCTATCCCAGAATCCTCCTCCGAATTCATTAGTGAAAGAAAAACGAAAGATATATGTTACCACCACTAAGTTTCAGCCAGACCTGATAGACTTAGACGAATTACCTTCTCTGTACGGGAATCCCTATACCTCCATGCGTCAACTTATTGAAGGATTTGGCTTGAGAACTAAAATACAGGATTATCGCTACGATTCCGGTCCGGAAAATACTATATTAGAAGTACTTTATAATGGCGAAGTAATTATCAATCGGGAAAGGAAAAAACCTCGATTCAAAATTGAGAAAGGAGGAACACTCAATTTTATTTTAGCGAAGTCTTCAGGAGGGCTTACAAACATTCCGGATTTGCGGTGTTCTGAATATGCAACCGCGGAATTTTTAGCAGATAGTTATCGCCTTATTTTGCAAGTAGTAGATGATGACAGAATTTTTTCAGGTAACTATGCAGGAACCTACATTACAAAACAAATACCTGCATTTGATCCGGATGGAATTTTAATGATGAACGATTCGATTAAAGTATATCTCAGTAATACAAAACCGAATGACTGTCCTGATAAGTTAAATGGGAATGGAGACTTCAATTAAAAATAAATTATGATCGATATAACTGTCCAGCAATTAAAAGAAAAAATGGATGCTGGAGATGCATTGAAAATTATTGATGTAAGAGAACCCTACGAACATGAAGAATTTAACATAGGTGGAGACTTGATTCCACTAAACAGCCTTCCAGGGGCTTTGGAGTCACTCGAATCTTTTAAAGATAAGGAAGTAGTAATTTATTGTCGTTCTGGTCAACGGAGCGGTATGGCTCAGCAATTTTTACAGCAAGCAGGATTTGTACAAGTCCGTAATTTAATTGGAGGGATGCTTCATTGGCAAGCTGTGTTTGGTCGTTGAAAGAATACCTTCAAAACTTATTTTTCCACATCATACTTTCAACCGGCTTAATCGTTCGTTGATTATATTTAGCATTTTTCTTAGAGTGGTAATAGTTATTAACGTGCCCGTCAATGGAGAAATAGATGAGTTGGCCGATGGGCATACCTGGATAAATTTTGACTGGTTGGACACAAGATATTTCCAACGTCCAAGTGTTACAAAATCCTACATCCCCTTTTCCTGCTGTTGCATGTATGTCAATACCCAATCTTCCCACACTGCTTTTTCCTTCTAGAAATGGAACACAATTATGGGTCTCCGTGTATTCGAGAGTAACTCCAAGATATAAAACACCAGGCTGAATGACGTATCCTTGCTCCTCCATAATAATTTCTCTTATGGTGTTATGCTTGCGAGCATCCAATTCATGAGCTTCATACACAGCAAGATATTTACTGATGTGTACATCATATGAATTGGTGCCTAAATTCTCTTCATCAAATGGAGATATTACAATCTCTCCATTTTCTATGGCTTCTAGTATTTTTTGGTCAGTTAAGATCATAACCTTTTTCTTATAAATTCCTTGGTTAGTAAAGGGTGCAAATGTAGTATTTATTAAACATATAGAATATCTCTATAATAAATCTATCTTCAAAAATCCAGTCATACTCACATTTTGCAGGCCGAATAGAAATCTTACCAGATATAAAAATAGTCTATATTTGGAGACTCAAAGTACATAAATTGCATGCCATTATTTTTACATAAAAACACTGTATTAAATGCGGAGGTAGGTGTTTGGAGTATCGAAGAGGATGAAGACTTTTTTTTGGATAATCTTCATTTGCACGAAGTGGAAATGAACCAACTGAATCGTATTAAAGGTTTTAGGAGGTTGGAATGGTTAGCGGTAAGGTATCTCTTGCATAAAATGAGTGGAAGAAGCATACGTGCTTTATGTCTCAAAGATGATTATGGCAAACCTTACCTGGTCAATTCATCCTATCACATAAGTATGAGCCATACCAAGAACAGAGCAGCAATCATAGCTGGTCCATGTCCGGTAGGAATTGATATTCAGACTAAAGTCAGTAAAATCGAAAGGATCGCGCGCAAATTTATTAGTGACAAAGAATGGAGCACATTTCCCGAAATGTCCATTGAAAGTATGCATATTTTTTGGGGAGCTAAAGAATGCCTATACAAAGCATATGGAAGAAAAAATTTGGATTTTAAAGCAAACATTCTCATTTCACCCGATCAATTTGATAAAAGTGCAGGTAGGTTTAAAGGGCAAATTTTGTTTAAACAGTTGGTTCAGAAATATGACTTGATGTTTGAATGGGTTCATGATGATATGTGTCTGGTATATGCTGCTCAAACTGAATAGCTAGTGGTATTGGATGGTCTCGCAGCCATTAAGAAAAGCGAATTTTTCTAGCGTATTTTTATATGCTTGTTCAGGGAATGTTTCTCGTTTTAAAGAAGGGTCTAGATGGAGCGATTTTATGATAAGCATTTTTGATTTACGATCTGCTTTAGCATCTAACCTGCCAAGGAATTTATCTCCAAAAAGGATAGGAAGGCAGAAATATCCATAAACACGCTTTTGGGGTGGCACATAACACTCTATGAAGTAATCAAAATCAAAAAGATGTTTCAACCGTTTTCGTTGAATAACCAAATTATCGAAAGGAGATAAAATTTTTAGAGTTTTGTTGGTACGTTGTATTGAATTTAAGTGTGCTTCTTTGGTGAAATAAAGTCGATTGTCAAGTCCTTGGACACGAACAGGAATAATGTCCATTTCTTTTTGATTTTCTAATAATTCAGCTTGGACAATCTTTTTTATACCCTTGCGTAGATAGCATATTTCTTCTGCGGTTACAATACCATGAGCTTGTAGGTTTCGCTTGATCAAGAATTGTGCATATTCTTTTTTTGACGGGGGGGTAATATTTGTGTCAGGTGGAAGCACTCGTTCCGGGATGTCGTAAACTTTCTGAAATCCTTCTCGTCTGGCCACCATCAACTTACCTTCCATGAACAACCTTTCTAAACTTCTTTTTGCTGGCTTCCAGTCAAACCATCCAGAACCTTTACCCGATCTGTCTTGTTCAAAATCCCGAGCCATCAAAGGCCCTTCCTGTACAATGCGGTTATACACTTGCTTTTTAGTGATATTATCCACTTTGGGCCAGGGATCTTTTTGTGCTGCATAGTATTTTTTCAGAGGAAAAGTAAACCGAAAATCTTCTATTGGTAAATAAGAGAGTGCATGTGACCAGTACTCAAATATGCTTTTGCTAGGTTTGGTTAATTCAACTAAAAATTTAGGATCATAGTTTTCAACTCGATTCCACAATACATGATGGTGTGCCCGGATTATTACCGATATGGTATCGATCTGAACGTATCCGAGGTGTTTGATGGTTTTTAAAACGGCATTTTGCCCTCTGCCAAATGGTTGTTTATTCAATATTTGTTGTGCAGCCAAAGCTATACGCCGTGCCTTTCTTTTTGTAATTACTTCCATTAATTCTAAGGTACATGCTCCTATTGAATAAATGTTAACGGTTGCGTTTAATTTTTTGAAAAATGCAACCCCTTGTATTTATCTAAGACCGTGTATATTTTATTTTTTAATACTGTAAATGGTATTGGCCATAAACGAGTCATCAATTATCCAGAGTTAATAAGTTTTAAAGTGGTAAAGTTTATGGGAATAATCGAATAAAATTGGATTAGATTTATTCGCCTTCTTAGAAATATAGATTTCTGTAAAACAATTCAAAATGGAATAAATATTTAAATCATCGATTGCACTGATATAGATCAATCAAATTTTTATTCAATTTATCTAGTTTATGCTTTTTATTCAATCTTTTAAAATTTATAAGAATTGAATTTGGATCCAGATAATACTATATGGATTCAAATTAAAAAGATTTGGAACCGCTAAATCAACACCTAATTAATCTAATTCCATAACTCAAATAAAAATGAAATCTGAAGAACGTAGATCTTTTTTGAAGTTAGGTCTTGCCTTAGGGGGAACCGCTCTGACAGGAGTTGGATGCCTGAACAGCAAAAGTGATCAATCAGAAGAAAAAGTAAAGTTGCTTTCTACTGATGGGAAACTGGTTGAGGTAGATGCAAGTAAAATCCAAGAAGTTGATCATCATCATCATCATGCAATGTCAAGATCAGAATCTCGTGAAGGCATCCCTGGGAAAAAGTTTGTAATGGTTGTCGATTTAGCAAGGTGTGGAAATGCACGCAAATGCATTGAGTCATGTGAAAAAGCACATCACATACCACATTCTCGGCCATTCATTAAGGTACTCAAGATTCAGGATAATCCTGATTCTTCCCCTTATTGGATGCCAAAAAAATGTTACCAGTGTGACAACCCACCTTGTGTCAAAGTCTGTCCAGTATCGGCTACCTATAAACGGTCTGATGGAATCGTGTTAATCGACAACGAGCGATGCATAGGATGTCGTTTCTGCATGTCCGCCTGTCCCTATTCTGCTAGAGTATTTAACTGGAGTGCTCCAGAACAACCTGCAGACTATGACTTACCTTACTCACCCGAAACCAGCGTGCCCAGCAAAATTGGTACAGTGGAAAAATGTGATTTTTGCCCAGATATGTTGCGTGATGATAAGTTGCCACATTGCGTAACTTCATGCCCAAATGGAGCATTGTATTTTGGTGATAAGATGGCAGATTCGGTCACAAATGGTGATGAAACAGTAAGATTTAGAAAGTTACTAGAAGATAAAGGAGGTTATAGATACCTTGAAGAATTAGGTACTGAACCGAACGTATACTATCTACCACCAGTAGACAGAATGTTTCCATTTGAAGAAATGGAGGAAGATTCCTAACTAACGATACATGAAGTTCCAATTATGAATAATAATTTAACTTTCCAACAAGATTCATCTACCATTACTTCTATAGAGAATGATCTTCTTCGACATATTCCTGCCAAAAGCAAGAAGTTCAATATTTGGATTGGTATATTGTTGATCATCATAGCCATAGGAGCCTTTGCCTATTATCGCCAGATCAGGTATGGTTTGATTGTTACGGCGATGCGGGACTATACATCCTGGGGTATTTATATATCCAATTTCGTATTCTTTGTTGCTATTAGCTTGGTAGGTTCGCTGGTAAGCTGCATTCTGAAGTTGTCCAACGCTAAATGGTCAATTCCTCTAACAAGGATTTCAGAGATTATTGCCATTGCTGCAATTATTTGTGCCAGCATCATAATAATTGTTGATATGGGTCGACCGGATAGATTTGTGAATGTGCTGGTTCATATGAGAATACAATCACCAATCATTTGGGATGTGATTATTATAGCAACCTATTTAGCTTTGAGTTTTCTTATGTTGTATGTATCGCTCATTCCAGATATTGCTTTATGTCGTGATAAGATTCCAAACCTTCCAAAGTGGCAAAAAAAATTCTACCGGATATTTGCAGTCAATTGGAAAAGCGACCCTAAACAGTATAAGATAATAAATCATTTAATAGCTATTTTGAGCGTTTTGATTATTCCCGTTGCCTTTGCTATACATACGGTCACTTCATGGTTATTTTCTACCACCTGGAGACCTGGTTGGGATAGTACAAATCTTGGACCTTATTTTGTATCTGGGGCTTTAATGGCTGGGGCAGCTGTGATCATTGTTGCTATGTACTTTATACGCAGACACATGGCCCTAGAAAGGTATCTTACGGAAAAACATTTTGATAATATGGGGAGGTTGTTAGTGCTGTTATCCTTGATCTATCTTTATTTTAATATCAATGAATACTTAGGCCCTACCTTCAAAATGGTAGGGGTGGAAGAAGAACATATCACCGAATTGTTTTTTGGGAAATATGCTTTCATGTATTGGCTGGTACAGATTTTTGGTCTCCTTATTCCTATTATTGTGTTAGTTTTTAGAAAGATGAGAAAGCCATTACCGCTGCTTATTATTTCTGGCTTGGTAATTCTTGGGGCTTGGTTCAAAAGATTCTTAATTGTCATTCCATCTCTTCAACATCCTTATCTACCTATACAGGATGTTCAGGACTCCTACCGATATTATGTGCCAACTTGGGAAGAATGGGCAATCACCATGGCTTCCTTTGCAGGTGTTTTATTAATCATTACCATTCTCATTAAATTGTTCCCAGTCATACCAATTTGGGAAACAATAGAAGAAAATAGTAACAAAATAGAATCCACATGAGAGCACTGCTATTGATATTAATTTGCGTGTTGGTTAAGCCACATTCGGTGTCTGGGTATACTATGCAGGACGAAAAAGCCCGAGCAAGAATAAGCTTCAATTTTTCAGAAGACTTTGACAATAATAGTTATTTAATGGTCAGGGTTTTGACAAGACAAGGTCGCTGGGTAGGTGTCGAAAATGCGACCATTCAATTTTATTTAAACAATTCAATAGATCGGATACCCCTTGGCAGCCAGGTAACAAATGGCAATGGGGAGATCAAGTTCCTTCTACCCGAAATATATAATCTAATCAAGGACTCTATTAACCAATTTACTTTTTATGCGGTTCTGTCAGACCACCCTAATTATAGAGATACCGAGGCGGAGTTGATGATTACAAACATAATCATGAAAATGGAGTTATTGGAAAAAGATAGCATTAATTTTGTTGAAGTTTCAATTTATGAGCAAGACAGTTTAGGACTTAAAATATC
>JAHEJC010000031.1 GCA_024639065.1 Lewinellaceae bacterium
TCCTGTATTTTCTATCGTTTTTTTAGTCCTCGCAAACAGGGCAATAAAAAAGGATGAAGATCTTGTAAAATCTGTTGATCGCTTACGTTAAACCTAACATCTTAGTAGTATTAGTGCGTAAAACCCAGGGGTAGTTCCCTGGGTTTTTGCGTTTTTACTGTTTATGGCGCTTCCTCCCTGGCCTTCAATAATTTCAGGCTACGGAGCAACGGGCTTTTCGCTGTATCTTTTTTACTTTTGTTTCAGCTGTTCTAAAAAGAATGGTGAAATAAAGATGACAGCGTATATTTATCGTCAACCATATTTTTTACTTTAAGGCATCTGCGTGGTTTGCCACCTTTGGGAGTAACTAAGAAGGTAATTTTTATTTGTTTTAAATAGTGGAAGTTAATTTTATATATACCAAAATTTACTATTGACAAAACTATTGAAATGATAGTGATCTGGTTTTATGCAAGACCATTAGAAGCATTGTTATGAATACTCAATCAAGATCTAAATTCAGATTTGATTATTCAGAAATGGCACATAGGGAAGGATTTGGTCATTTTTATTAATAAATGATTGGTTTAATTATATATAGAAATACATGCTGATTTTAATTAAAAATCATGCCTTTTTATTAAAGTCAATAAATCGAATACAATAGATGGGGATTGATTTTAGAATGTCCTGTTTGAGGCGGAAAGCCATGAAAGTAATTTTATAACATGAATAACAGCAGGTTAAAATGGCAATTTTGCCGTAAAAGAAAATTAGCACAAAAATTTGTGACTAAGAAAATAATTTCCTTACCTTTTAAATAAAAAAATGCTCGTTTCTTACAAAAAGAAAATACTATTTCTATTATTTGCTATTCTTTTCAATTATTCAGCCATTGGTCAAGACTTGCCTCCTATTCAAAATTTCTATCCTAAAGACTATCATGGCGAAAATCAAAACTGGGCAATTTCCCAATCTCCCAATAAAATAATTTATGTTGCAAATAGTGGAGGATTATTAGAGTATAATGGGGCTAATTGGAAACTTTACCCTTCTCCAAATCAGTCTATAATAAGATCTGTTCAAGTAGTGGATAATCGTATTTATTCAGGTTGTTATATGGAATTTGGCTATTGGGTGAAAGATGAATCAGGAACTTTAAATTATACGTCCATTTCCAAACTAATAGACGTCGACTTATTGGAGGATGAAGAGTTTTGGAATATAATCAATATAGAAGATTGGATTGTCTTTCAATCCTTAAAACGAATTTACATCTACGATTTAAAGGATAATTCTGTAAATATCATAGAATCCGAAAATGAGATTAATAAAGTTTTCAAGATAGACGAAAGCATTTATTTCCAAAGAATGGGGAAGGGCATATATAGAATTGACCAGGGTATTGATTTTTTGGTAACTGATCATAACATAACCAAAAACAATAAAATAATAAATCTTTTTCTAAATGGAAAAGATTTACTAATTCTAACCGAGGACAGAGGTTTTTATAGTTTGAAGGATAATTTTTTGGAGAAATCAAACTTTGCTTCAAATAAAATATTGTCTGAATTGATTGTATATCAAGGTATTAGGTTAAAGAACAATGGTTTTATGCTAGGTACTATAGCAAAGGGACTAATCCATATATCGGAAAACGGTGAACTTCTATCCCAAATAGATCAAATAAAAGGATTGTCAAATAATACTGTTCTATCACTTTTCGAAGATGTAGAGGAAAATGTTTGGTTAGGGCTAGATAATGGTATAAGCTATGTCAACACCAATTCCCCATACCGGGTATTTAATGATAACAAAGGTATTTTAGGAAGCACATATGCCTCTTTAGTTATGGATGAATATTTGTATTTGGGAACCAATCAAGGACTCTTTTCCAAAAGATTCAATAGCGATGATGAATTTGTTTTAATAGAAGGAACCCGAGGCCAGGTATGGGCCTTAAGAGAGATTGATGGCACCTTATTTTGTGGTCATAATTCTGGTACATTTATCATTGATGGTAACAAAGCAAATAAAATATCAAATATTCAGGGAACATGGGATTTGACAAAACTAGATCATCGCGATGATTTAATTCTTCAAGGTAATTATGATGGTTTATATATTTTAGAAAAATTGAATAATGTTTGGAAATTTAGAAACAAGATTGAAGGTTTTAATAATTCCTCGCGGTACTTTGAAATAATGGGAGATGAAATTTTTGTAAATCATGAATATAAGGGCATTTTTAAATTGAAAATTGATAATTCTTTTTTTATTGTGAATGAAATTTCTATTGATAGTTCGCTGAAAGGCCCTAATTCTGGAATTGTTAAGTACCGGGGTGAATTACTTTATGCCAGCCAAAAAGGTATTTTCAAATATGATTCCCTAAATCAAAAGTTTCTAAAAGACAGTCTATTGAGTACAGCGTATTCTGAAGATGAGTATGGATCAGGAAAGTTAATTGTAGATAATAAAGATAATGTTTTATGGATTTTTACAAAATCTAATATTAGTTTTATAATGCCCGGGGGTCTTTCAAACAAGCTGAAAATTGATAATATTCCCTTGCCCACAGAAATGAGAGCAGGTATTCTTGGGTATGAAAATATTTCAAGGCTCGAGAACACTGATGAATTTTTAA
This sequence comes from Lewinellaceae bacterium, assembly GCA_024639065.1. Taxonomy (GTDB): domain Bacteria; phylum Bacteroidota; class Bacteroidia; order Chitinophagales; family Saprospiraceae; genus JAHEJC01. The sequence continues at coordinate 2,630 of JAHEJC010000031.1, forward strand.
TAGGAACAACTTCTGGTTACATAAGAGTTGCTCTGAATAAAATGTACTTGGAGCCTTTTGAAATTAAGTTAGATCATAATAGTTTTAAAAATACAGCTATTAAACCAATTAAAGAATTTCAGATTGCAAATTCACCCGGTGAATTTGATAGTGATGAAAACGATTTTAATTTTTTCTATTACGTTACGGAATACAATAGGTATTTAGCTACAAATTATCAAGTCCAGTTACTAGGAATGAATGATAATTGGAGCAGTTGGTCTGAAGAGACCAATACTTCATTTGAAAACCTTCCCCCTGGAAGTTATACTTTTAATGTTAGGGCAAAGATCGGTAATACTGTGTCCACAAATACAGCGACATATTCCTTTGAAATTTATAAACCCTGGTACATTTCCAATTTGATGCTAAGTGTTTATGCGCTTGGCTTGGTTTTATTTGCATTTCTTACACATAATATGTATCAGAAATATTATCATAAACAAAAGCAAAGGTTAATTAATAAAAATAATAAAGAGTTGGACTTAATAAGAATTCAAAATGAAAAGGAAATTATCAAAATCAAAAATGAGCAATTAAATAAGGAATTTAAAGAAAAAAGTCGAGAATTGGCAACTTCCATAATGAGTGTCATCAAAAAGAATGAACTATTAACTAGTATAAAGGATAAACTTACAGGGATACAGAATGAAAATCAACTTAAGGCCTTAATAAATATTATAGATAAAAATCTAAAACAAAACGACGATTGGGAATATTTTCAAAAAGCATTTGATAATGCGGACAGTGAATTCTTAAAGAACTTAAAAGCGCAACACGGGGAATTATCGCCAAATGACCTTAAATTATGCGCTTATTTGCGATTGAACTTATCGACCAAAGAGATAGCTAAACTTTTAAACATTACATATAGGAGTGTTGAGATAAAAAGATATAGACTTCGTAAGAAGTTAAAATTACAGCATGAAGATAACCTTGTAGCATACATATTGGAGTTATAATTGTCTTACGAAATCTATTTTTGAACACAACATTACCTATACAATTAAGTTATTCTTTAATCAATTTTCATAGAATAGGTTTATTCATAATTTCTTAATTATTTCCTTACGCTGTCAATAGAAGCCGCAAAAATGGAAAATTCGCAAAAACCTTCTATTTTTTTTGAATTGTATGTTTTTTGTTGAGGTAATTTTTAATGAATTCACAATTTTATGTATTAAGTTAGCTGGCTTAAATTTCATATATGATTACTACTCAAAAATACTACTTGTTTAAATTAATACTTCTTTTGTTTTCATCAGCTTTATTTGCGCAGGTTGGGCAAGTATCGATATCAAGTAATGAGGAAGGAATGAAATTAGTTGTCAATGGAGACAACTTTATGATTAATGGAATGAACTGGGATTATACCCCAATTGGGTATAGTGTTGTTAATTATAGCTTATGGAAACAATCAGATGACATTATAAAAGCAGCGCTTGACGCCGAGATGAGTTTGTTGAAAAACATGGGAGTAAACGCCATAAGGCAGTATGAAGGAGTTCAGCCAAAATGGATAAAATATATTTATGAAAATTACGGTATCTATACGATGATCAATCATTCATTTGGACGTTACGGTCTTACCATTAATGGTTCTTGGGTTGTAAATACTGATTATGCGGACGATGACACCCAAGAATTGCTTTTATCAGAAGTGCAAGCAATGGTTAAAAAATATAAAGGTACCCCTGGTTTGCTGATGTATTTATTGGGGAATGAAAATAACTACGGCCTATTTTGGGATGGTGCTGAAACAGAAGACATTCCAATTGAGGACAGAAAATCAACCCCGCGAGCAAGGGCAATGTACAAAATGTTTAATGAAGCTACTTTAGCAATAAAGAATATTGATAAATCACTTCCGATAGCTATGTGTAATGGAGACTTATTATTTATAGATATCATAGCTGAAGAATGTAAAGATATTGACATATTTGGAACCAATATGTATCGCGGTATTTCCTTCACGGATGCATTTCAAACAGTTAAAGACAAATTGAACATACCTATCATGTTCACCGAATTTGGTGCAGATGCTTTCAATACCATAGAAAACGAAGAAGATCAGAAATCGCAAGCTTATTATATGGTTGGTAATTGGAAAGAAATTTATGAAAACGCAGCGGGTTTGGGTAAAACAGGGAATTCTATTGGTGGTTTTACATTTCAGTTTAGTGACGGTTGGTGGAAATTTGACCAAACTAAAAACTTTGATATTCATGATAATAATGCTTCATGGTCCAATGGCGGATATGACTATGATCTTGAAGAAGGGCAAAATAACATGAATGAAGAATGGTTTGGAATTTGTGCCAAAGGGCCCACAAATGCAAGAGGTCTTTATGAACTTTATCCGCGTGCGGCGTATTATGCGTTAAAAGAAGCACATCAATTAAACCCTTATGTTGAGGGTATGACTCCTGAATTTATTAAAAGTCATTTTGACCATATAGAATTAATGGATGCGGTTTTAAGAGCTCGTGGAGATAAAGCAGCTTTAGGGGCAAGTAGTAACAGTAAGATTCGTATTAGCAATTTGAGGGCCGAATTCACAACGTTCAATACGGGAGGTAGTTTAATCACTACACCAGACGAGCCAAACCCTGATGATCCCGGGGTTTATCCGGATGAACTTGGTTTTGATAATATGCAGTCCTTTTATGTTGGAGTTGAAGGAAACCCGACTTCCAATATGCGCGCTGATGTAAACTTTAACATTCTTGGAAATGTGGCGCGAAATCCCATTGATGAGATTTTTTATGAAAATAGGGGTCGCCCCTTAGCGGTAAATACCGATGAAGGGAATGTAATCCTTAGTGACGTCAATCGCATACAGCTTTACAGCGCTTCTTACGAATGGAATGCAAAGGATTTCGATGTAAGAGGATTTTATAGGACCGGTCATTACCATTGGGGTTATGAGGGAGATTTTTTTGGTCTATATCCTGAAGCAAACTATGGCCCGAACCTGGATATTTATAATGGTGAAATTAGTGGGTTGGAAGTTGATGGTAAAAGATCGTTAAAAGGTTTAAAGGCAGCTTTTGGTCCCCAACTTTGGTGGGGAGCAAACCCGGCATTTTTAATAAAATATAGTCGTAAAATTGGTAAATTTGATGTTACTGGTATATTTCATAATGATATAGATGACCTGGGAGAAGTAGTTACCTCAATTGCTATTCCCATGCCTCAAACAAGGAGAGCTACCCTCCACGTTAAGACTAATTTTGGCCCTGTTGGTTTTGAAATTGGCGGAATATGGGGGGGGCAACCCCTAAATGGGAGAAGTTTTCAACTTGTGGAAGGTGAACCGGGTAATTATGTAATTTACAACGACAAAATTACCACGCAGGACAATTGGGGCGGAAAAGCGAAAATAACTTATTCAAATGGTCCTTTCAATTGGTATGCACAAGGCGCTGCAATGGGTTTAGTAGCTAATGGAAGTGCAGATCCAACGCAAACGTTTACTGGTTGGAGACTTAAAGATTCGGGAAGTGGCAATCAGACAAATTTTCTTTCAGGATTTACCTATGCATTAGGTAATTTTCAAATTGCTCCAAACTTCTTATGGCAGAAACCCATTGTTGCGGCTATACCTAATGACGTTCAACCACCAGGCAGGCTCAGAAATATAATAGACGACCCATTTGCCGTGCGTGCTAACAGAGAAACAGTAGGCGGAGAACTTTTACTTACTTTCGATCCAACACCAGCTACATGGATGTACGAATGGGATAATGACAGGGCTGAGGATGCTAAATTTGCCTTTAATTTCGGATTTGTTTATAGGCATCTGCCGACTACACAGGATGCCGCAATAGGTTTTTTAAGAGATCGAACACTTTTTGCATTTTCTAACTCCGCGCCGGCGGAAGATTTATGGGAAGCACATACTCGAATTGTATCTAAAGTAAGACCGGATTTAGGACTTATCGCCAATCTCTACGCAGGCAATGGACAAGCAAATGGAAGCGACGAAAGGTTGATAAAACGTGTAGGGGGGGATATAAGGGTTATTTACAAGAAAATCAAACTGGTTCATGCATTTAAAATTAATGATTGGGGACCCTATGATTATCATCGTGATTTTAACCTGACCTTTCCAGTTCAATTAATGTTGGATTTATCAACATCCCTTGGAAAACCGGATTGGTTTATTCTTCCAAATACCAGGATTGGAATTCGGGGTACATGGCGTTCTCTTGATGAATTCTCACCTCGCTACAGTCCAAATGAGGCTCTTCCATTTGCCGATGCACCTATAATAAGTCCAGTTGGATTTGAGGACGGTACGGAATGGGAAATTAGAACATATGTACTTATCAATATTGGGAAATAAAAAATAGAGTAATGAAAAACGAGACGAATACTAATTTAAAACTTACACTCCTTTTAGCATTCATTTTTACTGTTACTAGCAGTTGTGAAAGAGAAGTGTCCGAAGATGTTGAGTTTGCAACTTTTTCAAAAAACGCAGAAGTTTTTATAGACGGTTTTAGCGGAGGCTTAGATTACTTCCCTTTTGCTGGTTCAAAACTGGATGCCTTTTCCGTAGATGATGAAGTTAAATATTCTGGTGAAGCTTCAATGCGCCTTGACGTTCCTAATTTTGGTGATCCTGAGGGAGCCTATGCAGGGGCAATTTTTCCTGACGCTGGCGGTCGCGATCTTTCTGACTTTGATGCGCTTACTTTTTGGGCGAAAGCCTCACAAGCAGCAACCATTAACGAAATAGGTTTTGGAAACGATTTTGGTGAAAATAAATATCTTGTTACTAAATCGAATTTAAGAATAAGCACAAACTGGACCAAGTACACCATCCCCATACCGGACCCGGATAAGTTGACTCTTGAAAAGGGTATGTTTTGGTATGCAGAAGGGCCAGAGAATGGTGATGGTTATTCATTTTGGATTGATGAATTGAAATATGAGAAGTTGGGTACGATTGCTCAACCAAAACCGGCCATTTTAAATGGCCTTGATGAAGAAAAACTGGCTTTTCTTGATGATCAGAATACAATAACCGGCCTCACTCAAACTTTTAATTTGGCATCGGGGATCAACGAAACGGTTTCGATAGCGCCATCGTATTTCACATTTAACTCTTCAAATGTTGAAGTAGCAAGAGTTAATGAGTTAGGAATCGTTTCAATACTTGGTATTGGCAATGCAAAAATTACAGCTACGCTGGCCAACGTAAAGGCTGAAGGTTCTTTAACCGTTGAAGTAACAGGTAGTTTCATCTTTGCTCCTGTCCCTACTAGAGATGCTAGTGATGTAATATCTCTTTTTAGTAATGCATATACAAATGTTCCTGTGGATTTTTATAATGGATATTACGCACCCTTTCAAACCACCCTGGGTCAGGATGATCTTAACATAAATGGAGATGATATTATAAAATATACTGAATTAAATTTCGTAGGTATCCAATTTACAGAACCTACTGTAAATGCCACTGAAATGACGCATTTACATATAGATGTTTGGATTCAGGAACCAAACCCGATTGATGGTGGTGATTTTCTAAAAGTTGAGCTGATAGATTATGGAGCTGATGGAGCTTTTGGCGGTGGAGATGACTCTAACCATCAACTAACATTTACAAGTCCTCAATTAGTTAGCGGAGAGTGGGTAAGCCTGGACATTCCTCTTGTAGATTTTACGGGGGTAACCAGCACGGCCAATTTAGGGCAAATCTTATTTATTAGTGATGCTACTATCAGCGAAATATTGGTTGATAATATGTATTTCTATAAATAAAAAAACAGCCTCACCTATAATAATAAAATATTAGTATGATAGATAAACTAAAAATAAAAGCACACCTCGTAACCTGGCAGTTTTTTAATCTGAAACTAGATAATTTGAATCTAGTAAAGGGTCTTCTAATAGTAACTTTGTTCTTCATGATTTTAAGCTGCTCGAATGACGAAACCCAAACTGTTGCACGGTTCACAGAATTGGTAATGCAGGATGAGTTCGATACAGACGGTGCCCCTAACAGTACTATTTGGGATTATGATATAGGCACAGGTACCAATGGATGGGGCAATAATGAGTTGCAATTCTATACAGATCGTGTTGACAATGTAAAAGTTGAAAACGGAGTATTACTTATTACTGCTAAAGAAGAGTCCTATGAGGGTTCTGCTTATACCTCCGCAAGACTATTGACCAAAGGATTATTTGAACAGACTTATGGTCGTTTTGAAGCGCGCATTAGGTTACCATATGGACAAGGTATTTGGCCTGCATTTTGGTTGTTAGGAGCAAATGACAATGAGGTATGGCCTCAGATCGGTGAAATTGATATTATGGAATACCGCGGACAAGAGCCAACTAAAATTTTAGGTAGCGTTCATGGTCCGGGATATTCTGCTGGTGAAGCCATAACTAAAAGCTACAGTTTGGAAAATGACCGTTTTGATACCGGTTTTCATGTGTTTGGTATTGAATGGGGTCCGGAATACATAAATTTTTATGCAGATGATGTTTTATATAACCAAATTACACCAGCTGATGTCACTGGTGAATGGGTTTTTGATCAACCTTTCTATATTTTAATGAATGTTGCCATAGGAGGGTCTTTTGTAGGATCACCAAACAGCGAAACAACTTTCCCACAAACCATGCTGGTGGATTATGTGAGGGTATATAAGAGTAAGGGACTAAACTATTAAAAGAAAATACTATGAAACAATTACTAAAAAAAGCGAAAAAAGTTTCAATATATCTCATGGCGATAACCTATTTGGGATGTACAAATGTTGAAAATATATTTCCAACGGTTACTTCAGGGTTTACGTATACGATGAATGAAAATACTGGTACGATTACTTTTATCAATATCTCAAGCGAAGCAAAAAATTATTTATGGAATTTTGGAGATGGAGAAACTTCTACCGAAATCAACCCCATAAAAACTTTTGCATCCGGGACGTATACAGTAACATTAAAAGCATCGAATGTTGCCGGTGCATCCGATACTTTCCAGGATGAAATCACTTTAAATATTTCTGAAAAGGGTGCCATGGTCATGTTACCGATAACTTTTGATGATGATAATGTAGATTATTCCGTCACAGTCTTTGAAGGTTCCACTTTTAATATTGTTGATAATCCTGATGTTTCTGGAACAAACAATAAAGCCTCTAAAGTAGGTGAAATCATAAATAGCGGAGCTGAATTTGAAGGTTTTTTCTTTGACTTGGGAACAGATATAGACCTTACCACGAATAAAACAATTACAATGAATTTCTGGGCAGATGCTGCTGTAGATGTTTTAGTAAAGTTGGAAGAAGGTACAGGTAGTGCGATTGAAGTAAGTGCAAGTCATGGAGGAACCGGATGGGAAGCCCTTTCGTTTGATTTTACTTCTTCGGAAAGCTATCCAAGACTAACAATTTTTGTTGATGGTCCGGGTACTTCACCTGGTAATTTTTATATCGATGATATCGTTCAAGTTGGCGGAACGCCTCCTCCCGCAGGAGAATGTACGGCAGAAACTACTGAATCACTCAGTGCAGTAGACTTTAATTGGACTTTTCTTTCAGATCCGAGTGCAGAAATTATTTCTGATGGTGCCGGCTTCGAATGGGTATTAAATCCAGATTCTGAAAATTCAGTGAACAACTCTTGTTATGTGGGTAAAATAACAAAGAGTGGACAGTTTCCGTATGATAATAATCAATTAGACCTAGATGCAAAATTAGATTTTAATGCTAATGCCGGATTTAAAGTAAAAGTATATTCCGCAGTTCCAGGCTTTAGGGTTTTATTAAAACTTGAAGAGATAGGGAATTCAGGAAATTTTACAGAACGGGAAGTTACAGCTACTAAAACTAATGAATGGGAAGAATTGACGTTTCCTTTCCCAAGTAGTGAAAGCGATAAATATGATAAGATTGTATTATTCTTTGATTTAGATGCAAACAATACGGATACATATTATTTTGATGACCTTAAACTTTATGCCGATTCAGGAGGACCTGGACCAGGACCCGAAGGGAATTTGGTTACCAACGGTGATTTTGAAACAGGTGATACTTCTGGTTGGACCACATTTGTAGATGCTGATGGCGCCAGCTTTGCCGCCACTAGCGCGGAGGCCGCTTGTGGTAACTTCTCCGGAAACCTTGTAGCAGATTTTGATTCCGGTACCGGTGGCGCTGTAGACGCATTAATTAAGCAAGCAAATATTGGTATCGGTACGGTTACCCCAAACACTGAGGTGACTATTTCATTCGACTTGCGAGGGACAGGTGGAGTTGGTGGCGTAATTTTTGCAGAGCTTTTCTCTGAGTTAGCTGGAGAAGGTGTTTCCAAGGCTGAAATCCTTAGCGGAGGTCCACTTACCCCAACAGATACCTGGACGCATTACAGTTTTACAACTACAACAGGTTCTGACGTCAGCGGCGGTGTTACACTACAATTAAAATCTTCTTGTGGTCCAGTTGCTGGCTGCCTGGTTGATGCGTACTTCGACAACGTCTTTGTGGGCCTTGGCACTACTGGAGGTGATGATTGTAGTGGTGGCGGAGGCAATGGCGGTGGCGATGGCGGCACTGGTGGTGGTACAGGTGATGGTTTCATCTCAAATGGTGATTTTGAAACAGGGGATAGCTCTCCTTGGGAATCATTTACAAACAATGGTCTTTTTGAGGTTACCGATGTGGAAGCAGCTTGTGGTGTTTTTTCAGCTCATCTTGTTGCTGATGTTGATGCAGGTAATGGTGGTCCTTCTTTCCCATTTATTAAACAATCGAATATAGGTATTGGTACAGTTACGCCAAACAGCCAGGTTACAATTTCTTTTGATTTAAGGGGATCCTCGGCCGGTGATGGTGGTGTGTTTATAGCTGAGTTTTTCTCTGAGGGTAGCGGAGGTGTTTCCAAGTCGGAGATTCTTGGGGGAGCACCTATTGCTCTCTCGGATACCTGGACAAGATACAGTTATACCGTTACGACCGGCGATGATGTCAGTTCAGGTGTGACATTATTATTGAAGTCTGAATGTGGACCAGTACCGGGCTGTGCGGTAGATGCATATATTGACAACGTCTTTATAGATCTTGGTGCTAACGGTGGCCCAGCTTGTGAAGGTACAGGAACTGGAGGTACAGGCGGTACTGGAGGAACTGGTGGCACCGGAGGAACAGGTGGTTCAGGTACTGGCATCGAGTTTACAAGTAACGGTGATTTTGAAACCGGTGATATCACAGGCTGGGCTACATTTGTCGATGCACAAGGCGCAAGTTTTTTAGCCAGTAACGCACAAGCCAATGGAGGTATATTTTCGGGTAACCTTGTGGCTGACTTTGAAGCGGGTGCCGGTGGTCCGGTAGACGCAGTAGTCAAGCAAGCCAATATTGGTGTTGGCGAAGTTACGCCAAACACACAATACTTCGTTTCCTTTGACTTATATGGGTCTTTTACGGATGGAGGAGTATTTTTCGCAGAGTTTTTCTCTGAGTTAGCTGGAGAGGGAGTTTCAAAAGCTGAGATATTAGGAGGAGGTCCACTTTTTCCAAATACTACTTGGACCACTTATACCTACACGGTTACTACAGGCTCTGACGTCAGTGGTGGAATAACGCTACAGTTGAAGTCTTCGTGTGGTCCGGTTGCGGGCTGTGTTGTTGATGCGTATATAGACAATGTTTCTGTTAAGCTCGCTAACTGATTAAGCAGTGGATGAAACATATTATTTTGATTACACTATTCAAGAATAAGTAGGTAAAATTATGAGTAAGTAATTTAAAGGTAGATCAGAAGTGTTTCTAACTTTTAAGATTAAGGGGCATAATAACTATATGCCCCTTTTTATATAAGCATAGCACATAAATTATTATAAACTATTCAGTGAAGAATGAATAAAAAAATTTTGCCTTTTACAATGTTATTGGAATTTATGCTCATTGCGATTATGAGTTCCTGTTCAAGCGGGGATTCAACGGATGAATCAATGGAAGTTGATGTTGTTCCGACAAATTTGCGCTGGTCCATCAAGGTCGTGGGATCGGGTATTAATAATCCATATGGGGATGGTTCCGGGGTGTTACTGTGCAATGCATCTGCTACAAATGCGGTGCGTTACGGATTTAAATTTGGTAACGAAGTAGAACAGGAAAGTACGACTGGAGTATTGGAACATATCTTTACACAGAGTGGGACCAATGATTATAATATACGGGTGTTTGCCTATTCTAATACCGGTAGCAAGATCAGCATTTCACAGATGGTTACAGTTCTCGTTGCCAATGGAGGGGAGCAAGGGCAAGATTCGGGCTTGGTTTGGGCCGATGAGTTTGATGTTGACGGGGCGGTACTCTCCAGTAACTGGTTTTCGGAAATAATTCCGCCTAATAATGGAAGTTGGTTTAATGGTGAGCAACAGCAATATACCAATAGAATGGATAATGCTTATGTATCCGATGGGACATTAAAAATTGTTGCCAAAAAAGAGATTTATACTGCCTTTAATTCGACAAAAAATTACACCTCGGCGCGATTGAACTCTGAATTTTCATTTACTTATGGTCGTATTGAGGTACGTGCCAAACTACCAGAGGGAGGTGGTACCTGGCCAGCAATTTGGACTTTGGGCTCTAATATTACTAGTGTAGGCTGGCCGTTTTGTGGCGAGATCGACATTATGGAACACGTTGGGAATAATGTAGGAGATGTTTCAAGTGCAATACATACCCCTTCCAGCTCGGGAAATACCATAAATATTGGCCGCATTGACATTCCTGATGCTACCACAGCCTTTCATGTTTATGCTGTTGACTGGACATCAGATAAAATGGATTTTTATGTAGATGACACACTTTATTATACCTATAATCCTTCAACTAAAAATAGTACTACCTGGCCATTTGATACTGATCAATTTATCCTTTTAAATATAGCCATGGGAGGAACTTTAGGAGGGAATATATCTGCTGAATTTATTCAGGCTACTATGGAAATTGATTATGTTAGAGTGTATCAGGAGGTTGAATAATACCATAACCAAACATAGCTTAATTAGGAGTTAAGAATTTTGCTAATAATCTTCTGTTTCAAGGCTTTCAATTAATCTAGGTAAGAACGGATTGGTCTTATTCATGTTTTTTGTAAGCCCTGCTGTTTTCAGGAAACGTGTATATTAATCTTCATTGCCCCAAATGGAATTGCATTTAAAAAAGCTTTGAAGTGCCAATTATGAAGGGATGTGTATCTTTCTCACATGTTTAAATACCACAACATTGACACAACATTGACACAATATTGCTAAATACAATGTCGTGGTTGAATTTTACTGCAGCTTTGTTATACAAAATAAAAAGTAAGATAAATAGTACGAAGTATTACAAATATTTGCGTTTTATCGGAATTATACGAAGCTTGACTATAGGGATTAATGCTAAAATGTATTTAGTTAACAACTGTATAGTTTGTTTATACAATATTATGTTGATAACCAATTATTTAAGGATAATTTTACATCCCACTAAATTGAAATGAGATGAACACTATTTCTGAAAATTTATATCTAACTGCTGTCACAGCCTTATTTGGGTCGATAGCTTTAGTACTCTATTTAATTCCAAAAATTAAATATATTATTGAAAATCGACAATTAATCGAACATCCAAATAAAAGAAGTTCACATAAAACTGCAATACCTACCATGGCTGGCGTTTCGTTTTATTTAACTTTGATTTTTTCATTGATTCTAATTGATTCCTGGGATATAGATGGAATAGGGATGAATTTAATAGGGGCACTTACCATAATTTTTGCCCTTGGCCTAAAAGATGACTTAATCATATCCACACCAAAAGCTAAAATTGGAGGTGAACTATTGGCTATTTCCTTTATTTTATTCTGTAATTGCATGCAAATTACTTCCTTTGATGGTTTTTTGGGAATTAGTACTATGCCGTCCGTAGTTTCGTATGCATTGATGACATTAATGATATTGACGATTATCAATTCATATAATCTGATCGATGGTATTGACGGTTTGGCTTCGACCATAGGGATCGTAATTTTCAGTCTTTTTGGATTTATCTTCTATATAGTAGGTTTATATTTTTATTTTATTCTCTGCATTTGTTTAGTTGGTATGCAGCTAGCTTATCTACGCTATAATTTATCTAAGACAAAGAAAATATTTATGGGAGATACAGGCTCCTTGATTGTGGGGTTTTGTTTAGGATTTTTATCTCTAAAATTTTTATCAATGGATGCTTCACTATTAACTGAATTTTCTTTTATTCCGGAGAATAAATTCTTGGTGATAGCTGCCCTTTTCTACATTCCTTTATTTGACACCCTGAGGGTAATGGGAGTTCGTTTAATAAATAAAAAAAATCCTTTTCACCCAGATAATAATCATATTCATCATATCTTGATCAATTCCGGACTATCACATATTAAAGCCAGCTTGTTTTTGGGTTTCCTAAGTTTATTGTCGTCAATAGTCTTCATTTCTCTATCTCTATACCTCAATAGTTTCCAAATGATTTTCGTTTTAATTGTTTCTTCGTCATTGTTGCTTAGTATATTCCATGCACTTAAAAGGAATGTTAAATCGGAAAATAAATTTAGACATTTGGTCAGAGCCATTCAATTCTTGTTTTAGAAAGATTTATCATCCGGCAACTAGTTTTTTTTCGTATGTTATATGGTTTGTGTTGTATCTTTTGGCGCGGGAGATGATTTTTTTGATCAATCAATTACCATATATCCCAATAAAATAAATGAGTTGCTAGGCATTAATTCCAATATTTATGGAGAAATACAAAAGTGGAAATATATTCTTCAATAGGAAAAAAAGTGGATAATGTAAATAATGGTTTCGATGCCATTCAAACTTATATTTTATCCTCTGGAATATAATGGATAAGAATATTTTACAAAAACAGCTCCATTACAAAAAAACTGATTAAATATTAAGGTATTTTTTATACCACTAAATTATAACTGTATGCTTAACAATAAAGCAATATTGATAACCGGAGGAACAGGTTCATTAGGAAAAGCACTTACTGCAAATATTTTAAAGAAATGGCCAAAAGTAAGACGACTGGTCATTTTTTCGAGAGATGAGCAGAAACAATTTCTTATGGCTCAAGATTACCCTGTTACAAAGTACCCCTCCATACGTTTTTTTATAGGCGATGTTAGAGACCGGGAAAGACTGGTTAGGGCGTTTGAAGGAATAGATTATGTTATACATGCAGCAGCCATGAAACATGTTCACATTGCGGAGTATAACCCTAGTGAATGTGTAAAAACGAACGTAGGAGGAGCCGAAAATGTAATATATGCAGCACTTCAAACTGGAGTTCAAAATGTTGTAGCACTCTCTACTGATAAAGCTTGTGCGCCAATTAACTTATATGGTGCTACAAAATTAACTTCAGATAAATTATTTGTTGCAGCCAATAATATTCGAGGTAAACACAATATTAAATATTCAGTGGTTAGATATGGAAATGTCATGGGATCGAATGGATCGGTAATTCCTTTTTTCCTAAATAAAAGAGAAGAAGGTGTTTTACCAATTACCGTTGAATCCATGACTAGATTTAATATTTCACTACAAGGAGGTGTTGACATGGTATTACACGCGATGAAAACAGCCTGGGGCGGGGAAATTTTTATTCCAAAAATTCCGTCTTATAAAATCACCGATGTTGCACAGGCAATAGGTCCAGATTGTGAACACAAAGTTATTGGTATTAGACCCGGAGAAAAAATCCATGAAGAAATGATTACCTCTTCAGATTCATTTTTCACATATAACCTGGGCAAATACTTTGTAATAATACCACAAACACCAATATGGAGAGTTGAAGATTTTATAGCTAATTTTAAGGCTAAGCTCGTGCAGGAGGGATTCGCCTATAATTCAGGAACTAATACTGAATGGGAAACTGTAGATTCTCTTCGTGCTTTGATTAAAGAACATGTAGACCCAAATTTTAAAGTATAACAATGAAAGGAATCCCTTATGGACGGCAAAATATTACCGACGAAGATATTCAGGTTGTAGTTGAGACATTAAAATCAGATTATTTGACTCAAGGACCAAGAATAGCTGAATTTGAAAATGCCTTTTCTAATTATGTGGGAAGCAAATATGCGGTGGCCGTATCTAATGGTACAGCAGCCCTGCACTTATGCACGCTGGCATTAGGAGTAAAAGAAGGGGATAAAGTAATCACCACGCCTATTACTTTTGCCGCTTCCGCAAATTGTATTCGCTATTGTGGAGGTGAAGTGATTTTTTCCGATATAGATCCGGAAACCTATTTATTGGATATCGATAAGGTTAGAATACTATTGGAGACCGCTCCCAAAGGCACCTATAAAGGCATTATTCCTGTTGATTTTGCTGGTAGAGCAAATAATTTAGAAGCCTATAGAAAATTGGCAGATGAGTTTAGTCTTTGGATCATTGAAGATGCTTGTCATGCACCGGGAGGGTCGTTTCAAGATACGGCTAATACCACACAGCTTTGTGGTAACGGACAGTTTGCAGAGTTGGCTATCTTTTCATTTCACCCTGTTAAGCATATTGCATCTGGTGAAGGTGGAATGATTACAACAAATGATGAATCACTTTATTTAAAACTACTTCAATTACGCACACATGGTATTGTTAAAAATAACAATTTATATACTAATTCTATTCAATTGTCCGGTGGCACAAATGAATACCCGGGCTGGTATATGGAAATGCAGAATTTAGGGTTTAATTATCGCCTGACGGATTTTCAGGCGGCATTGGGATCGAGTCAATTGATAAGGGCAGATGAAGGTGTTCAAAGACGAAGGGAAATTGCGATAAATTACTTTAATGCTTTTAAGAATGAACCATTTATTAAAGGACAGTCGGGAACAATTAAAGGGCATGCCTTTCATTTATATATAATTGAAGTTGAGGATAGGTTAGGTCTGTACAACTATTTACGCTCAAAAAATATATTTGCGCAAATTCATTATATCCCTTGCCATTTAATGCCATATTACCAAGAATTTGGATGGAAAGAAGGTGACTTCCCGCATGCCGAAAAATATTATGAGCATTGTATAAGCTTACCAATGTATCCAACGTTGAAAAATGAAGAGCAAGCTTATGTAATAAGTGAAATTAATATTTTTTATAATGATAAACATTGATTTAGAATCGGAGCGGCTGGTTTTTAATAGGCTATCTCATGATCATGTGTCATCAGAGTATTTAAATTGGATCAATGACCCTGAAGTCAACATGTATTTAGAAACCAGGGGTAATTATACAATGGATATGTTAAAATCATATATAGAACAACAATATAACAACGAAGTCTATTTTTGGGCCATTCATTTAAAAGGTTCCAATAAACATGTCGGTAATATAAAAATTGACCCGATAAACTTTGAACATAACTCCGGTGAATATGGAATTCTAATTGGTGACCGTCAAAGTTGGGGTAAAGGGTATGCTAAAGAAGCAACACTAAGAATAGTAAGGTATTGTTTTGAAGAATTAGGATTATCTAAAATTACATTGGGTGTTATTCAAGATAACATTAATGCCGTTAAACTTTATGAAAAAATGGGGTTTATAACTGATGAAGTAAAAAAGGATGTTGGAATCTATAATAACAAACTATGCAATTCTCTTAGGATGTCTCTAAATGTTGAAAATTTTGAATAGAAAACTTATTTTAGGAACCGTACAAATGGGATTGAACTATGGTATTAACAATACTACTGGTAAAGTTTCATTGGATGATAGTCTTGAGATTTTAGAATATGCCTACGATATGGGAATTGAAATATTAGATTCGGCAGAAGCATATGGTAACGCACATCAGGTGATTGGTATATTTCATAAAAAATATCCAACAAAAAAATTTAAAATTATTACAAAATTACCAAATCAATTAGATGCCAATATTGTTGAAAAAGTGGATAATTATTTAAAAGAATTAAAAGTTAAAAAATTGCACGCTTTGCTTTTTCATAGCTTTTCAAGCTATAAAAGTAGTAGTAAAAAATTTGACGATTTAAGGAAGTTAAAATTTGATCAGAAAATCAAAAATATAGGTGTTTCAGTTTATACCAATGCCGAAATAGAAGAGGTTATTTTAAATGAGGAAATAGACATTGTTCAATTACCTTTTAATCTTTTTGATAACATTAATTTGAGAGGTGAACTATTGGATAAAGCGAAGTCCAAAGGAAAAACTATTCATACGCGATCAGCCCTTTTGCAAGGCCTGTTCTTTAAGGATGTCAATGAACAGAATGAAACTGTACGAAGTCTTAAAACTGAATTGATACTTTTGGCCGACATTACTAGAAAGCACAATGTTTCCATTTCACAATTAGCATTAAGTTATTGCTTGCAACAAAACACCATAGATAATGTGCTAATTGGTGTTGATTCCATTGAACAATTAAAAGATAATATCCATTCCTTAAATTATAAAATCAGGCCAGAGGTAATTGACGAAATCAATACGATTAATGTGAACAATTTAGATCTATTAAATCCTTCATTATGGAATTAAAAACCGTTTTAGTAACACAAGCACGATCTGGAAGCACAAGGTTACCAGGAAAAGTATTAAAGGAAGTTAGGGGTAAATCATTACTTCAAATACATTTGGAGCGATTAAAAAAATGTAGTAAAATTTCAGAAATTATAGTTGCAACAACTGTTAAAGAAGAAGATTCAATCATTTATGACAAGGCTATTGAGTGGGGCTTTAGTGCTTCAAGAGGTTCTGAATTAGATGTTTTGGACCGATTTTATCAAGCGGTAAAAGATAAAAATGCGGATTGGATAGTACGGGTAACCTCGGATTGTCCGCTTATAGATCCTGTTTTGGTAGATCAGGTAATTGACTTTGTTCAAGAAAATAACAAGGACTATGGATCAAACGGTTTGATCGAACATTTTCCTGATGGTCAGGATGTTGAGGTTTTCAAATTCTCGGCACTGGAACTAGCATGGAAAAATGCAAGATTACAATCAGAACGAGAACACGTAACGCCATATATCAGAAATCATGCAAACAAAAACGGGAGTAATTTATTCACTGCCATCAGTTTCCCTTGTGAATCTGATTTTTCCAATATTAGAATGACCGTAGATGAGTCAAGTGATTTTGAACTGATCAAAATACTGATTAATAAATTAGGAGTTGAAAAAACCTGGTTGGAATATACTAATTATATTATTGAAAATAATTTAACAAAAATAAATGATCAGATTATCCGAAACGAAGGATATTTAAAATCTTTAAAAAATGATACATAATGGGTAAAGGACAAGAATTATATAAAAAAGCTAAAACATTGATTCCAGGAGGTACTATGTTGCTTTCAAAACGACCGGAAATGTTTTTACCGGACTATTGGCCGTCCTATTTTTCCAGATCAAAGGGATGTAAAGTATGGGATTTGGATGGCAAAGAATTGTTGGATATGTCCATTATGGGTATTGGCACCAATTCCCTTGGCTACGGCAATGATGAAGTAGACGCCGCTGTTATGAAAACTGTTAAACAAGGCAATATGAGTACTCTAAATTGCCCTGAAGAAGTATATTTGGCTGAAAAATTAATTGAAATAAATCCTTGGGCAGATATGGTGCGATTTGCACGTACCGGAGGAGAAGCCAATTCAATTGCAATTAGAATTGCAAGAGCGGCATCTGGCAGAGATAAGGTGGCCATTTGTGGCTATCATGGGTGGCACGATTGGTATTTGTCTGCCAATCATAATGGAGGCGATGATCTGTCAGATCATTTAATACCGGGATTGAGTCCCAAGGGAGTCCCGGTCAATTTAAAAAACACGGTATTCCCCTTTCATTATAATAATTATGAAGAGTTGTTAGACATTGTAGAAAGTAACGAGGTTGGAGTTATTAAAATGGAAGTCATGCGAAATTTTGGTCCTGAAGATAATTTTCTCCAGAAAGTAAGGGACTTGGCCACTCGCAAAAATATTGTATTGATCTTTGATGAATGTTCTTCGGGATTTAGAGAGACATTTGGTGGTATTTTTCAAAAATTCAGTGTTGAACCCGATATGGTTATGTTTGGGAAAACGATAGGTAATGGATATGCGTTAACTGCCGTTGTAGGAAAAAAATCGGTTATGGAGGCCGCTCAAACCACCTTTATTAGCAGTACCTTTTGGACGGAGCGCATTGGGCCCACAGCGGCGTTGACCACGTTAAAAGTTATGGAGCGGGAAAAGTCTTGGGAGCAAATCACCGAAATAGGAAGTAAAATGCAAAAAGGGTGGTTAAAACTGGCAGATTCACACCAGTTGGATATTACTGTTTCGGGAATAGCTGCTATGACAACCTATGGTTTTAATAGCCCTAATGCTGCGGCCTATAAAACTTTGATAACTCAGGAGATGTTGAAAAAAGGTTTTTTGGCAAGCACTCATTTTTATGCATGCACCGAGCATAAACAGGAGCATTTAGATTCATATTTTAAAGCTTTAGACGGTATTTATGGGAAAATATTCAAATGTGAATCCGGGGAATTGAATATAAACGATTTATTGGAAGGACCAATTTGTCATGGAGGGTTTAAAAGATTGAACTAAGATTTTATGGGTAAAAATTATAAAGCTTTAAAAAAGCAGGAATTTGCCAAGGGCAACCATCGAATTATACCTATCCGCATGGAGGATCGTTATGCCATAATGCAGTGGCGTAATGAGCAAATATATCATCTGAGGCAGAACAAAATATTGTCCAAAGAAGATCAGGACAACTATTTTAATACAGTTGTCACCGGTTTGTTTAGTCAAGAACTACCAGGCCAAATCCTATTTTCCTACCTTGAAGGAGATACCTGTATCGGATATGGCGGACTTGTACATATTAACTGGATAGATAAAAACGCGGAGATATCATTCATTACAAACACTGCTATAGAAAAAGAACAGTATGTGTTTCATATGTCGACTTTTTTGGACCTGCTAGAAGAAGTAGCTTGTAATGAGCTAGCTTTTCATAAAATATTCACATACGCTTTTGATGTGCGACCTCATATTTATCCGATATTGGAAAAGAATGGATTTAAAAGAGAAGCTGTTCTAAAAGAACATTGTCTCTTTAACGGGGATTTTATAGATGTAATAATACATTCTAAATTCTTGTGAGATTCACTATTATCAATAATAACCTATTTATGTTTTTTAGAAACTCATAACTGTTTATAGTTTTTACCAATAAAAAGATTTAATATGTTAAATTTTAGATATGCCGAAGCTAATGATGTTGAACTTTATTTTAAATGGGCTAATGATTCATTGGTAAGACAGAATTCAATAAATTCTGAAAAAATCAGTCTGGTGGATCATGTAGAATGGTTTAATATAAAAGTAACTAATCCAGAAGTATTCATGTATCTATTTTTTAATGAAGATGATGAGCCAGTTGGTCAAGTAATAATCGAAAGGAAAGATGATTGGGTTTTCATTTCACAATCTGTGGCAAAGGAGCATAGAGGTAAAAAATATAGCACAGAAATGCTTACCGGATCAACAGATGATTTTTTGAGCAAATTCCCAAAAGACACAATTGTAAGCGTTGTTAAATCGTCGAACATAGCCTCATTAAAGATGTCTGAACAAAGCGGTTTTAATGTTATTAAAACCGATAGTAAAGAGCATAACTGTTTAGTGTTGAAAGGTTATCAGCAAAATGATGAAAACTATATAATTAAGTATAAACGTTTTTTTAATTTATTGTAATATTTTAAAATTATAGAATCTCAGGAGATATTATATTTAGTTTCACAAAGTTTTCATATTAATTACTGGATTCAAAATAGTCATTAAGGTTTATCCCTTGGAAATATGTCTCGATTAAATGCATAAAGATGACAGAAAAAAATAGCTTGATGAAGACATACGCAATAGTATCAGAAAAAAAAAGGAATCAGACATTGGTTGATAAATTACAAGTAGAGTTTGTATCTATTAATTGGATTCTAATTGATGATAAAGAAAAATTTAATTTAACGTTTTTAAAAAAGCACCAAGTAAATAAAATTTTCATTCCGCATTGGTCTTATATTATCCCAGCAGAAATTTATTTAAATTATGAATGCATTGTCTTTCATATGACAGATTTACCTTACGGAAGGGGTGGTAGCCCATTACAAAATTTAATAGTACGAGGACACATGGAAACGAAAATATCCGCATTGAGAGTTGTAAGAGAATTGGATGCTGGACCAATTTATTTAAAAAGAGATTTGTCTCTCACAGGTACTGCCGAAGAAATTTTTATTAGAGGAAATAAGGTGATAGAACTAATGATTTCAGAAATAATATCTAAAAATTTAGAACCAAAAAAGCAGGAAGGAGAAATCGTAAAATTTAAAAGACGAAAACCTGAAGATAGCGATATCAGTGCAGTTGAAGATTTAAGAAAGACATATAACTACATTAGAATGTTAGATGCAGATGGGTATCCTCACGCATTTCTTGAAACTTCTAAATTAAAATTTGAATTTACAAAAGCTAATTTTAATACAGACGAACAAATAATTACTGCCCATGTTAGAATTTTTAAGAAATAAAAAAATAATGGTCGTAGTTGCTCATCCTGATGATGAATTATTAGGATTAGGAGCAACATTAAACAAATTAATTAACGACTATAATGTTACCACTCATGTTGTTATTCTTGGAGAAGGCATTACATCTCGATCTAATGAAAGAGATGTTGAAATGTGGAAAAAGGAATTAGCGATGCATCGAGAAAATGTTAAAAATGCACAAAAAGCTATTGGTTACCATAATACAATCATCTTTGATTTTCCCGACAATAGATTTGATACCGTTGCCTTATTAGATTTAATCAAGGTTATAGAAAAAGAGAAAGCTAAATTCCAACCAGAAGTAATATTCACACACCATGGTGGCGATGTAAATGTCGATCATCAAAGAACTTTTGAGGCTGTTATTACGGCTTGCAGACCAACACAAGAGGAGAAAGCAAAGACAATTATCACATTTGAAACACCTTCTGGCACTGAATGGCGGTCACCTACTGATCCACGTCATTTTTTACCAAATTTATTTTTTAGTGTATCTGAAACTAATATCAACGCCAAAATAGAAGGTATGGAGAGTTATGAATTTGAACGTCGCGAATATCCACATCCAAGATCGCCTGAAGCACTAAAAATTCAAGCCCAAAGATGGGGAATAATGGTTGGAACTAAATTTGCTGAGGCCTTTTGTTTGGTCAGAGCAATAAATTAATTTGAATATGTTAATAGAAAAGATAGAGATAAATAGTAACTCACCAGTGTTTATAATAGCAGAGTTATCTGCAAATCATAATGGTTCTCTCGAAACCGCTATTGAGACCATAAAAGCAGCAAAAAGGGCAGGTGCAGACTGTATCAAATTACAGACTTATACAGCTGATACTATGACACTTGATTCGAGAAAACCAGGTTTTACAATAGAAGGGACTATATGGAACGGTAAAAATCTGTATGAACTCTATAAAGAAGCCTTCACTCCGTGGGAATGGCACGAAATTTTATTCAAAACTGCAGCCGAGGAGGGTTTATTATGTTTCTCATCTCCTTTTGATAAAACAGCGGTAGATTTATTAGAGAAATTCAACGTTCCGGCGTTTAAAATTGCCTCTTTCGAAATTACAGATATTCCTTTAATTGAATATGTAGCATCTAAGGGAAAGCCCGTAATTATTTCAACAGGGATTGCAGAAGAAAAAGATATAGAACTTGCTTTAGATGCATGCAGAAAAATGGGAAATAATGACTTAGCTGTTTTAAAATGTACTTCCAGTTATCCTGCACCCATTGAAGAGGCCAATATGGTTATGGTCAAGGATCTTGCTGAACGGTTTAATGTAATAACCGGGCTATCTGATCATACATTAGGTAATACAGCGCCAATGGTAGCTACATGTTTCGGGGCTAAAATCATTGAAAAGCATTTTATTTTAGACCGTTCAATCGGTGGGCCAGATGCTTCTTTCTCAATGAACGAAGAAGAGTTTGCATCAATGGTAAAAGCAGTTAGGGAAGTGGAGAGTGCTATTGGCGTTGTGAATTATGACCTTACCGAAAAACAAAAAAAGGGAAGGGATTTCTGTCGTTCCCTTTATGTGGTGAATGATATTAAAACTGGAGAGGTAATCACGGAAAAGAATGTAAGAAGTATAAGACCGGGATTTGGAATGCATCCTAAATTTTACAAGGAGATATTAGGGAAAAAGGTGATAAAAGATATGGAAAAAGGCGATCCATTGCATTATGATTGCATACAGAAATAATGGGCAAATTTACAACGACAATAAAAGCGGCTCTTAAAAACAAAGTGATTCTATTTCTTTTTACCCGATATGCTACGTATTTGATTCATTTTATCAATTCGCTCTTCATTGCAGTCTATCTTGGGCCTTATTATTTAGGAATATGGGGTTTTATAAGTCTGATTACCCAATACATGAATCATTTAAGCTTTGGAATTTCAGATGCTACTACTGCTATTATTTCTGTCCATAGAGATGATGAAGTTTATGCTAAGAAGGTTATTGGGACCTCCATCACTATGCTAATAGGCCTTTCTGTCATTGCTTTCTTATTATTTACAGCAAATGAAATTTTTAACATTGATCTTGGTAGTAAATACAACTTCTCGACCTACGCCCCAATTGTTGTTTTAATTGGCGTATTAGGTTATTTCAACACCTTATTAAGTAGTATTTTTAGAGTTTATGGAAGACTCTTTGAAATTGCATTTCAGCAAACTGTTTTTCCGCTTTTAATTTTGTTCGCAATTATTTTCTTTAAGAAAAGTAATTTATTATGGGCACTGGTGGGCGCGAATTTTTCAGCCTTTCTGTTGGCATTTGTGCTATACTTAATTAAAAGCCCGGTTAAAATAAAACCGATATTTAGTTTTCGGTTGTTTAAACGTATTCAACTAAAAGGTTGGCATCTATTTGTTTACAATACTTCCTTTTTCTTTATTATTATTTCAACGCGTTCTTTTGTCAGCGGGTTTTATAGCGTAAAAGATTTCGGGTATTTCACATTTGCCTTTTCACTTGCAAACGTAATGCTGCTATTGCTCCATGCCTTTTCGTATTTAATTTTTCCTAAATTATTAAATCGATTTGCTTCCTCAAGTAATAGTCAAAATTCAGAAATGTTAGAGAAACTAAGAGATGCTTATGTTACCACATCTCATTTACTTATACATGTTGCTATCCTATTTTTCCCTCTATTTTTATTATTATTCCCTCAATACGAAATAGCTTCTGAGGCATTTAAATTAATTGCTTTATCTATTGTATTATATACAAACTCATTTGGTTACTCTGGCTTATTGATAGCCAAAGGTTATGAGAAAAAATTAGGGATACTTTCATTTTCGGCTCTTATTATAAATGTAATAATCGCTTTTCTATTAATAAAATTATTAAATGTGCCCTTTACACATGTTATAATCGCTACTATGGTAAGCTATTTCATATATGTCTTTATGCTAGGACTTTTGGGACGGAAAATGCTAAAATTAAACATTTCTGTCGCAGCTGTTATTAAAGATATTTACCCAATACGTTTATTGGTACCATATATATTTAGTTTAGGACTAGTACTTTTTTCTGCACCGAATTATTTTTTTTCTCTTTCATTAATACTGTTTTTGACACTAAATTTTAAAGTGCTCTTGAAATTGAAAGATATTGTAAATGCTATTATTCTGAACCCTAACTTTATTAACATATAATAGTATATAGAAACCTCAAAACTATGTTTGGACGAAGAGAAACAGTTGCCATGTCGGTTATCAATTTTATTGATAACTATAGACGTGATGCCAAATTCTACATTGAGTGGTTGACAAGCAAAAATTTAAGGAGTGAAATGTCTAGAAACAAAACGTTGAAGGATTTACATAAAGGTAAAAGATGTTTCATTATTGGTAATGGGCCCTCCCTAAAGCATTATGATCTGAATAAACTGACTAATGAGCTTGTGTTTACTGTTAATTACATGATGAAAAGTGATTATTTTAAAATACTCGATTCAAATTACCACCTATTTTTTGATCCGATTATTTTTGGTCTTAACCCCGAGAAAGAAGATGATAAAGAAAATATAGAATTGATCTCGAAGACAAAAGAAACTAATCCAGATATGACCTATATCATTCCATATCGCAGACGAAAAAATTTTCTGAAATTATTTCCTGACCACAAGTTTTTTTTTATTTATAATTACAAAACATACACACCTTTACTAAAAAAAGCATCTCACCTTCATCGTATTACTCCTGGTTTTCAAAATGTAATTGTCTATGCCATTAACACGGCGCTATATATGGGTATTAAAGAGATTTATCTTTTAGGCGTTGATATGACCGGGTTTTTAGAACATTTTGAGTACAATAAAATCAATGAACAATGGGGGCATTCTTATTTTAAAACGCGGGAAGAAAATGAAAAGATTATAAAAATCCTTAATGAACAAAAGATAGATAACGAATTTTATCTCAAGACATACGGCAAAACCTTTGAGCATTTAAAAACTATGCAAACTGATGTTTTGGCTAATGATGCAAAGCTTTTTAACGCATCAGAGCATGGGGCACTGGACTTTATACCGCGAGTAGATTATGAAAAAATATTTTCAAATGAAGAAAGTTGAATAGTTTATAAATTCAATTTTTTTATAGCCTTGAATGTTTTCAACCATCTAAATCATTAATGGAAGTAACAATAGACAAAAACAGTTATATAAGTCATTTTACAGGATTGCTGTTCATATTAATGGCACTCACGGATATTCTGCAAACTAAGCCCATATTAATAGTTAGTGCTGCATTATCCGTTCTTATTTTTATATTATGTTTTCCATTAAAGAATAGAAATTTGTTTACAGAATCTATGATTTTTATTCTTTTCTTGCTTATAACATCCCTTATAAATCTTTTCTTTACTCAAAACAATTTTGGTGGTTCGTTGACTCTTATAGGTAATTTATTCTTGTCATTTCTTTATTTGCAAGCAAATACTAAAAAATTGACACTATGGGTGATAGCAGCATATCTAACAACCATTTTATTTATTAGTTATCATTTGTTTATTTTAGAAACAAATGAAAATTTCATATACGAAGGTTTAAGCCGAAATCATGCTGGGTTTGCCGTTGTATTTTGGACTATTTTCCTGCTGTTTCACTTAAAAGTAACCTATAATCGTATTCCACTTCTTATTCCACTAATTAGTCTTACACTTTCCTTTTTTTTAGTGGGGAGAACTAGTTTGATCGTAAGTGCTCTATTACTACTAGTCGTATTCTTTTATAAATTTAACAATCCAAAATTACGTATAGTTGCTTTCTCGGTGTTTTTGGGATTTTGCTATTTCCTATGGTCAAAATTTGGATCAGACGTGATTACGGAAACTAATTTGGATGCAGGTCTGGATACTCCTCGCTGGAAATTATGGAGTATTTATTGGGAAAATATTGATTTTGTCAACCTTCTCACAGGTGTTGATGTTACCGAACTCCCTATGTATGATTATTTTGGTGGCAACCCTCATAATTCTTTCATCAAATTTCATTCCCGCGTGGGTATAGGAAGTATCGTTTTGATAGTTCTCTTTTTTGTTTCTGTTTTTAAGTATTTACAAGCAAGGGAGAACTATATTTTCTG
>JAHEJC010000032.1 GCA_024639065.1 Lewinellaceae bacterium
CGAGGTATTCTTTATTTGGGAAGCTTCGTATGTGAAAAAAGGATATAACCTGCTCGAGGCGTTTGATCGTAATCAGGACGGAGTGCGATCATTTCGTGGAGTCGGATATAAAAATCATCCCAGGGGCCCGAGGATAGGTTATTGGAATTGGGATTTGGAAGGGATCCAGAGTGCTGTTCAATTGGATGGTACGATTAACGATGACCAGGATCGGGACAGAGGGTGGACGGTAGAAATCGCCTTGCCATGGTCAGGGATGGACGTATTGACTAGGGGCGACGAACGCAATTTACCACCCCGGGATCAAGATGTTTGGAGAATGGATTTTTCTAGATTTAACCAGTATAAAGAAGCGCCTCCAGCCAATGATTCCGGTGGTTGGGCATGGAGTCCACACGGCGTTTGGGATTCACACGTGCCAGAATGTTTCACCTATATCCATTTTTCGGATAGCTTGATTTTACATAAATAATCTGTTTACGACTGAATTAAAAAGGTATAGATATAGTTGAAAAGAATAAATCAGAATGATGTTCTTCCACTTTCAAAGTATAGAATCGGATTAATTCCAGCCTTTTTAAAGAGTAAAAAGGGGGAGTGACTCGGCTTTCCCTCTTAGGGCTACTTTTCCGATTGGTTTTGGTTTTAGAGGACCCTCCGGTAATAAGGCTACCAGATCACCTGAAAGCAAGAGCATAGTCCCCAATTCATTACACTTACTTTGGATGCGGGCGGTTGTATTTAATACATCACCGGAAAAAGCCAACTCTCGTTTAATTACTCCTACTTCTCCTGCGATAGCATTCCCCACATGAATTCCTGCTTTAAATTCAGGAGCTTCTCCAAATTGTTCGTAATAGGAAGGGGCTAACGATTTCAACAATTCCTGGATCTGCAAAAAACATTGGATACAATTTGAATCAGTGATACCACTTTTTACTTTCCAACTTATAACGATCTCATCTCCAACGTATTGATAAATATCACCCTTGGTTCTTAAGATAATTGGTGTCATATCCCTAAATGCCTTTTGAATAAATTTGAAGTATTTAAACTCGCCTAGTTTCTCCGCAATCGGGGTTGAACCTTTGAGATCTAGGAACATGAAGATCCGTTCCTCTCTTTTAGGGTGAAAGTATTTGCCTAAAAGGAATTTTCTAAATACGCCGGGTCCATATTTATCATTCACAAAAAGGGTGATAAGTGTTCCGATAAGCACTAAAAACCAAAAGGTGAAAATTCGAACAAATTCATAGCTAAAAAAGTAGTCCTTCAATCCTTGGATGTAAGCATCGAAAAAAGAACCAATTCCGTCCCAAATAGAATCCACCACAAAATAATTCTGCAAACAGGTGAGTAGAATAAACAGGCTCACATATAGCAAAATTCCGTAAAGAATAGCCACTCGATAGGATAAGCGCCGAAACCAATTCTGGAGTAAAAATACGATTACGATTCCACCAATAAATCCATTCAATACAAACGAGAAGGTATTAATGAGAAAATAAGTCATGAAGCTTCCAGATTCACTCCAGCGGTAGTTAAATCCATATTCCTTGAGAATAGCTATTTCATAGGTAAGTTGCATCATAGAAATGATGGTCCATGAAATAGTGATCCAGGCTACTGTCTTCATTTGTTGTGGTAAATATGCCCTGTACCCTGGTTTCACTTGATTAAATTTAGCTATTTGTTTTACAAAGGGTTGATGGCCATCTTTTAAAAATATTTTATGGCTAAATCAATGATCTTTTGCTTAAAACTATTGTAGGGTGGTAATAGGAAATCCAATACATTAGGTACATGTTGCTTAAGCATCCCACGTGCATTTGAAAAAGCTTTAAATCCAGCATCCCCGTGTCCTTTTCCTATGCCACTGTTGTTGGTACCACCGAAGGGCAATGCATTGTTAAAAAAGTGAATGACATTATGATTTATACACCCCCCGCCTGCTCGAGTATTGGACAAAATTTGATGGATGTTCTTTTTGCTTCTACTGAAAATGTATAAAGCAAGTGGCTTTTCTCTGGAGTTAATCTCTTGAATGACTTCATCTATATCCGTAAATTCATAAACCGGCATGATAGGTCCAAATATTTCATGCTTCCTGATGTTAGAGTCTTTTGGAATATTGGTAATAACGGTTGGAGCTATATAGTTCTCATTCTTGTCAAAGGTACCACCTAGTTCAATCTGGGCTCCCTGGTCCACAGCTTCCTTAATATAATTTTTCAAGCGATCAAAATGTCTTGAATTTACGATTCTACCATAAGATTTCTCTTCATAAGCATTGGCTGAATAAAACTGATTAACGAAGTGCTTGACCGTTTTGATAAATTCATCTCTTTTACTTTTATGTACAAACACATAATCAGATGTCAAGCAAACCTGGCCATTATTGAGGTATTTGCCCCAGGCAATTCGTCGTGCGGCGACTTTAATATTGGCAGATTGATCAATAATAGTGGGGGATTTTCCACCCAATTCGAGGGTGACAGAGGCTAAATGCTTAGCGGCTGCAGCCATTACGACTTTTCCGATTTTGGGTGAGCCCGTAAAAAATATATGGTTAAATGGTAACGACAATAAAGTAGTAGAAGTACTTACACCACCTTCAACTAAGGCCACTTCATCTTCTCTGAAAAGTTCGGTAATGATTTGTTTCATTAGAGCTGATGTGTGTGGTGTAATTTCGGAAGGTTTTATCATGACAGTATTTCCTGCAGCAATCGCAGATACTAGTGGTCCAAACGTCAAGTTAACTGGAAAATTCCAGGGAGAAATAATTAAGACAGTTCCTTTGGGTTCGTATTTAATATAAGAACTGGAGCCCAATAACGCTAACGGCGTCTGAACATGGTGCTTGCCCATCCATTCACGGATATTCCGTTTAGCATGTTTTATTTCACCCGTTACCGGATAAATTTCAGTTAAGTCTACTTCACTGGGGTGCTTGCGGTAGTCTTGATATAATGCTTCGCGGATCTGAGGCCGATATTTAAGAATGGTTTGATGAAGCTTGCTAAGTTTTTCTTTTCGTTGGGCAACCGTAGTATTTCCAATAACACGTTGATGCTGCTTTTGTAATTCAAAAATTTGATGGATTTGCCGGGTACTTGTTTCTGGAGCTAATACTAACTGAGTACTCATAAAGCAATAATTTTAATTTTATAAGTCGAAATAAAAAATGAATTCTTTAAATCCCAAAAATGAATGAGTAGTGATTATGATGATATAAATGCTGGAACTGACCGGTGTAATGTGCTTTGTTCGTATGCATATGCTATTTCTAACAGGATTGGTTCCGACCAGGCTGGGCCAAAAAATGAAATTCCTAGTGGAAGTCCATCGATCAGTCCCATTGGTACGCTGATATTAGGATATCCGGAACGCGCAGCCGGGCTGGAACTACCGGCAAGAAAGTGATCGCCTGTAACCAAATCGGTTTTCCATGCTGGTCCACCGGTAGGTGCGATGATTGCATCCAAGTTCAATTCTGCGACTACTCGGTCAATCCCTTCTTCCCGATATGCTTTAAGCATTTTGGCGAGCGATTCCTGATATTCTGGTTCTTCCAGACTGCCTCGGCTATTGGATAATTCAAGCAACTCTTGTCCAAAATGTAGAAGTTCTACTTCGTCCTTTTTGTTAAATTCGATCAGCTCAGCAAGGCTTTTGACTTTCGCATCCGGACCTAAGCTGGCAAAATATCTGTTTAAGCCATCCTTAAACTCATATTGCATAACCAAGAAAGCTTCCCGACCCACATTTTCTGGATTGATTCTTTCCACTTCAATAATCTCAGCACCCTGATCCTTAAGATGTTCGATGTTTTGATTCATGAGCGCGTCAATTTTAAAATGACTTTCCATGGCCGGAAGATATAACCCAAGCTTTTTACCTTGAAGCCCATCTTTTTTCAGGAACTGGGTGTAATCAGTAAACCGGTGTTCTTCACTGGCTATTGTATATGAATCACGAGGATCAGTTCCTGTAAGTGCACCCAGGCAAATGGCTGCATCTTTAACAGTTCTGGCCATTGGACCAGCAGTATCCTGGGTGATAGATATTGGAATAATTCCTGATCTACCCACCAGGCCTACTGTAGGCTTAATGCCTACAACCCCATTATTATTTGCAGGGCATACAATCGATCCGTTGGTCTCGGTTCCAATGGCTAACATACAAAGATTGGCAGAGACAGCTGCACCTGAACCCGAACTGGATCCACATGGATTGCGATCCAGGATATAGGGATTTTGTACTTGCCGGCCCATTCCACTCCAGCCACTAGAAGAATTTTCTCCCCTAAAATTAGCCCATTCACTGAGGTTAGCTTTGCCCAAGATCACTGCACCGGCTGATCTTAATTGGCTGGCCACCCAACTATCTTGTAACGGCTTTGACCCATCCATAGCCCTTGAACCTGCGGTAGTAGACATTTTATCTTTTGTATCTATGTTGTCTTTTAGCAATACTGGAACTCCATGCATGGGGCCTCTTGATTGACCCGTTCGCAATTCTGCATCTAATGATTGAGCTATGCTGATCGCATCTGGATTAATCGTTAATACTGCATTCAACTTTGGTCCGGATTGATCAATGGCTTTGATACGATCTAAATAGAGAGAAACCACTTTTTCAATCGTTAAGCTATGATCTGCATAAGCAGATTGCAAATCTTCGATGGTCCACTCCAGTAGCTGGAAATCATTTAAAGCTGAATTAGTGGAAATTCCATCAGATTGTGTGCAACTTAGAAAGTCGAAAATTATTAAGGAACCAGAAGTATAACTTAAAAGCTCAATGAAGGATCGTCGTTCCATTTTATTATCAATTGATTTTATCTTATAATTTGCTGGTTAAATGGTTGGGATATCAAGTTAAGCATTATTTACTTTTCATTAGGATCAATGGCAGAATAAGTACTTAAGCAATTGTTCAATTGGCTGGCCATTTCATCTAAGAATTCTTCTTTGCGTTTTAGTCGATATTGCATGACCCACCGTGGGTGGGGAAGTGGATAGACTTGTTTAAAAAACTGGTATTGGTCATTGAGCTTTTTTAAATAGGTATAGTTTTTCCCTTTGCCCAAACTAAAGCCAATCTCCTTGTATGCACCGAATTCAATTTGCGTTTCGATGTTTTGAATTATGAAAGATTTCACGCGTTCCTGGAGGATCTTATCGTCGTAATAATTATAATTTTTCCCCTCTTTGATAAATCCTAATGGACAGAGGGAAGTAATATAAAATTGGCTGTAAAATTTTTCTACGCCTCCCAATTTCTCAATGAGTTCGTAAATAAATACAGAAGAAAGTTCTTGTCTTTTCTGGTAATCATTTTTAATTCCACAAGGATCCATAAGTCGGATCGGGTCGGTAAATGGAACCCCAGTTATTCCAGCTCCAAATCTACCCGGATTGATCCCAAAAAGAAATATTCTTTTTTGTGTATCCGCGTAATATTTTTTGAAGAATTGAGTAAAGGATTTTAGAGTAGCAGGCTGTTCAAAAGGAATAATCCATTCCACCCCATCAGGAAGCGTGACATCAGGCTTCAATGTCAAGTGAAATGCAATGACTTGGTCGGCAAAGGTCAATTTCATTCCGCTAATTAAGCGAAATACGGCGAGGTTATGGAATTCTATTTATCATTAACAAAATTATTAGCAAAAAAATAGGTTATAATATTTATTTGGCATCCTGAATTCCTTAGGAAGTTTAAAATAATATAAATCGCCAAAGAAATAGTAGACTAAATGAGAACCGATTCTTTAACAAATAAGATTACGGCAACTGGAACAAAGGTTTGTTTGAAATCATCCTTCCGTATAATTTAGCTAGTACATGCTGGTTTCCCAAACATAGCAGTTGTCAGGAGAGGATTCGAACCTCTATTTCCAGATCCAAATTCTGGCGTCCTGCCTATTAGACGACCCGACAATTTAAGTTATTTGCGATATTGATCGGGTCTCAAAAAAATTAACCCGACCAACAATTCAGCTGACCGGGTTAATTTCATATTAGAAAATTCCAATCAACTGATTAGGCAAATAATCTGTTGATCAAAACTCATTATCATCATTTTTTTGTTCATTCCTATTTATTATACTATAAAGGTAGGTTTTTTGAAGATTATTGTCAATCATTACTACGAAGATATTCTCTTCACAGCGATGGGCAAAAGTTCAGTATTTAACCACCATCGAAAATATTCCACAGTGTGATCAATTCTTGGAAACGATAGGGAATCCCAGTATGGTTGGAGAAGACCCTTTCGGAGATGGTGATTTCAGCATTTTTAGTGCAGTCATTGAATACATCAAATTGTCGCGCAACCTTCTTACCCTTCACTTAATGATTCCTTCGTAAAGCCAATTAGCTAGATGCTGACGGTTAGCAGGCGAAAGGATTCTTTTATGGTCTTTCATGTTTTGCATATTACCCAGCTCAACTAAAACGGCAGGGGGTGCAGTGTTTTTAACCACATATAGTCCACTTTCTTTTATTTTGCCGCGATAACCTCTGTCTTTTTGATATCGTGCATATTTTGATCGAAAGGTATTCATCAGGTTAGTAGCGATGCGCCTTCCTTTATCACTGCCTCTGGAATAAAGGAAGTGAACATCAATTTGTTGGTGCCTATCAAGGTGCGAGTCAACATGGATCGAAATTACTTTTTGGTTATGAAGCCCTTGCTTTTTATATTTTTGAGATAGCCGATTGATATAATCCGTACGTTGAGCAAGGCGCCTTTTTTGATTCAACGGGAGTTTCGCTCCATTACAACGCTCATCTTGGTCGTGCTTCAAATAGCGCTCGTCCCGAATGCCATCATTTTGATCTTGAACGATCAATTCAACCATGGCTCCATGTGCAATTAGGTTTCTGGCCAGTCTCAAGGATACGTCGTAAGCAAATTCATCTTCCGCCAGATAGTGTCCATTCAGACGGATATCGCATCCTGGGTCGGGACCCCCATGTCCACTCACCACGTAA
Organism: Lewinellaceae bacterium; assembly: GCA_024639065.1. Lineage (GTDB taxonomy): Bacteria > Bacteroidota > Bacteroidia > Chitinophagales > Saprospiraceae > JAHEJC01. The sequence goes on from JAHEJC010000032.1 coordinate 7,002, forward strand.
TAAACGTGTCCTTTGAGTTTTTGATCAGTAACTTTTACATGCCGGTACTTTGGACCAAATATAGGATAATCTTTGATGTTAGCACTTTCCTTGGTGGTACTAGTCATATTGACCCGTTCCGCCATACAAAAAATTTCATGATAGGGGACCCATAGGATATTACTGGATTCAATACTCATCTTGCGCAAACCTTCTTTTCTTAATTTCTCATTATAGGCCTTTATTCTCAAAGCTTTATCCATATCATCTATATCAATGGTACTTCGAATGCTTTTTCCATTGTATCGATAGATGTACACCGGCAATTTGTAATCTTTACCTTTTAGTAAGGGATTAGAAGAGGACAAGTTGTTAATTTCGTAGAAGTGCCCCAGGTTGCATTCATTTAAAAGTTGATATCTTCTTAAGATTGAATACACCCCATCACCCGTTTTTGCTTGGGTGGAGTAATAGGATCTTGAAGCCTCATTGGCTGCCAATATTCCAATGGAACAAATCCATATTGAGCATAAAAGGTATACGTTCTTCATCATTCAAAAAAGCTGAAAATTATTACAAATTAAATAAAAATGTAATATATAAACAACTGTTTGATAAAATTTAGTGTATATTTTGCTTCAGTCTGATAAATTTATGGAGTGTGTGAGGTCTTACTAAGTAACGTTCAGTATGAAGATATTCTGATCTGAATATCAAGGATTAACGTTTCTTTTGGATTAAAATCTTGGAACACATCGATTTTTTTCTATTTTGAAATGATCTTGTTATCTGACAGACCTATTTGAATTTAGTGCTTATCAAGCCTCATTATTAGTTATAAATGCATAATTTACTGGAATGTGGTGCGATCTTCAAGGATGAATTTTGACCCTCATAAATAAGGTAAAAAGTACTTAGATGCATTTAATATTTTATATATTTAATTAATGGATAATACAAACTTGTCAAAAAAATTAGTATTTTATATCAGCATTCTATTTCTACATGGATTAAAGACGAAACCCATTTACTGTTTAATAAATTGAAATCATGAAAAATTTTCAGCAAAAAACTGTGAACCAAGAACCAACTCGCCCTCAGACTGAAACCCCAAAGGTGACAGCATATATGGTAAGTGATTTGATTACGTTTACTCCGGATACTAAAATCAAAGCGGTTGTTGAATCCTTGTTACTTAATAGAATAACTGGTGCACCTGTTTTAAATGATAAAGGTGAGGTAGTAGGACTTATTGATGACAAAGATTGTCTGCAGCTAATAGTTGGAAATGTATATTACAATCGTCCGGGAGGTGATGATACGGTTGCAAATTTTATGTCAAATATCATGAAATCTATTTCCATTCATGATGATATAGTACAAGTAGCAAATATATTCTTAAGTACTAAATATAAGCGATTGCTCGTAATGGATGATAATGGTAAACTGGCAGGGCAAATAAGTAGACGAGATATTTTAAGAGCAGTTAAAGATTTTAGCTCCCACGCATGGTAGAATAGCTAGTTTTTTAATTCCCAACGGTTTAACTGTTAAACGGCCAAATGATAAAACTACTATAGGCCTTTGTAATTGTTGCACCTATATACTGACCATTTGCGTACAGCACGCTTTCCTTTATAAGCAATGATGGGTTTGAGACGAGTCACCTCGTCAAAATAATCATAAAGTTTTTGAGTATAGTGTTCTTCCGACTCAATCGATTCAAATCGTTTATTGCTATCAATGAACAAGGCATCCTGTCCTCTTAATATATTCAGGTTGTCGCCAATATAATCATATTGTAATGCGGGTTGTCCAAGGATATTTTTACCATAAAATTTATCCTCGAGGTAAAAGGAGAGGGCAGCGGTAGTCTTGTATCCATCTATAGAGAATACGAAATGGTCAGGATAGGATTCCTGCAGTGTCTCTACCTGCTCTGAAAGTTGATCCCAGCCTACCCAGGTGTCATCACTTTTTATGGGGATTATGTAAAAAAGTATTTGAATAAAAAGGAAGAGATGAATGAGTAAGCTAAACCCCACTTGCCATCGAGTCCAGTTTTTATTGATGTAATAACCCATCCATAAAAATCCAGTTATATATCCGGGCATCATCCAATTTATCTTCACCCATTGAGTAAATGAGATTAAAAAGAATCCACCGATAATTGGAAGTGAAAAACATATAAAAAACAGAACTTTAGATGCTGGAAATTTACCTTTGAGTAGATTCAAGCCAAATTTGTAGAAATGAATTATTAAGAGTATCAACAACGGTCCAATCAGTAATAGTTGAGAACCAATGGTCCCTAATGGATTAGTTAGATTTAATTTCAAGCTTGCCGTACGACCAGAAGATTGGAATAGGAGGGAGGCGAATTCATTTTGTAAATTCCAGTAGATGACTGGAGCATATGCTAAGAACGTAACGCCTATCGCCAAGTATGGGTAAATGGTCTTAAGCGATTTGCGATGGACCCCTGATAATAGTAAATAGGCAATTAATCCCATAGGCAATGCAATGGCTGTGTATTTGCAGTTAAAGGAAGCGCCCATTGCCAAACCAGCAAAAATCCAATAAATATTTTTATGATCAAAAATGGCTCTGGCCAGACAATAGATGGAAAGTGTCCAGCATAACATTAGGGGGACGTCAGGGGTAGAATTAAATGATAATACTGAAAAAAGAATGGTAACATTCAAGAGCAGTAACGTTAATAACGATTGCGCCTTTTCCAGGAATAGCCGGGCCGTTTTATAGAATATTATTTGGGTAATTATAGTGCATGCATAGTTTGCCATTTTAACTGAGATGACCGACTTGCCAAATAGTGTGGTAAATGATTTCAATAAGACCATAATTCCGGCCGGGTGATCAAAATAGGCCCAATCAGGATGTTCCGCATAGAAATAATAGTACATGTCCTGGGGCATCGGGCCCATGATAAATTCATTTATTAAGCGGACTAGGTTGACTATTATAATACCCGACCAAACCCATTTTTCCAGTTCAAGTACTTTCCCTTTAAGCATTCAAGTTTACTTTCAGAATTTAAAATAGAAAATTATCCAGGGTTTCACCCAACCCTCTTACAAGTAAATGCCGTCTTTCCGATTAGAAAGTAGTTAATAATAGACGCAAATACTTTTTCAAAACATGCTACAAATTTAATGTCCAATTTAATTCATTAATTATGAAAAGGAATACACTGATTTTTTTTATGCTAACCATGGTTTTAGCTTTACCTTCTTGCTTTAAAGATGATTGTGAAGCGACTCGTAGATTTGTGAGATTAGATCCAATTTTTTTACATGGATCGGAATTCAGGACAAAAACCATTACCTCCTCGTCTAGCAGAGCCTTGGAAAACCCAGGGAAGATTTATTTCTATAATAATTATATTCTTATTAATGAACTACGTGAAGGAATCCATTTAGTAAATAATTCAGATCCTGCCAATCCAGCTGTCGAGGCATTTATAGAAATTCCTGGAAATGTGGATATGGTGATGAAAGGAAATAAACTGATTGTTGATTCCTACGTGGATATGCTGGTTATCGATATTTCCAATCCGGCTCAACCTGTTTTGGAAACCAGATTGGAAGAAGTATATAATCTTCAGGGGAAAAGAGGGGATGGAGCCTACTTGGCTTATTACCAATCCTCAAATATTGAAGAAGAAATTCCCTGTGATAATCTAAACTTTAATGGAGGTATATTCTGGAGAGGGGATGACATTTTTGTGGATGCAGCTGTGCTTGAAAGTAATGGCGGTAGTGCCGACCAAGTGTTGGCGGATTTTGGTGTAGCTGGATCATTATCGAGATTTGCCCTAGCCAAAGGATATCTTTATGCGGTCGATCAATCTTACCTTAAAGTTTTTGATATACAATCACTTCCTATGTTAGATGAATTAAACAGTAATTACATTGGATGGGATATTGAAACGATATTTCCATATCAGGATAAGTTATTTATTGGCTCTGGAACGGGTATGTTCATTTTCGATAATTCAAATCCAGTGGAGCCGGTCATGCTTAGTGTATTTCAGCATGCCAGGGCTTGCGATCCGGTTTATGTCAAAGGTAATTTGGCTTATGTAACACTTAGAGATGGTACAACCTGTGAAAACTTTAACAATCAATTGGACGTGGTAGATGTTACCAACCTTTCAGCACCGCACCTTATCGAGACTTATCCGATGCATAATCCTCATGGATTATCAATCAAAGACAGATATCTATACTTGTGTGAGGGAGATGAAGGGCTGAAAGTATTTGATGTTACGGATGTTAATAAAATTGACAAAAACCAAGTCGATCACTTAAAAGGTTATCATGCATTTGACGTGATTACCCTTCCCAATGATTACGCATTGATGATAGGCGATGATGGATTTTATCAGTTTGATATAAGTAATCCGGAGAAGATTAAAGAGGTAAGTAAAATTCCAGTTACCAGAAAATAAAACGAAATCAAGATGAAGGCACGAATATTATCAATATTTATCTTTTCCATCGGGTTTTTTATCAATGGAATGGCTCAAAATGATCCGGCGCAATGGGTCGATGTAGTCATGCTTAAAGATGGGTCCGTTTTAAAAGGTCAGATACTTAGTTATGATTATGAAACGGAGATGAAATTAAAGCTAGCTACGGGTGCTACGGTAGTATTGGCCTATTCGAAAATAAAAACTATCAGCCAACAACAATTAAATGCTGGACGTAAACTCAAACCTTATTTATTCAAAGAGAAAGGATTTTATAATGCAACCGATTTATTGATATTGGCATTCGATGAGCGCACTGATGATAATCCTGCTGCCGGATTAAGTACTGTATTTGGGTACCAGTTTAAACGCCAGATTGGCACTGGAATTGGGTTGGCTGTACATAATTATTCTTTGGGCGGTAATGAAATGATTTATGCAATATTTGGAGAAGCGCGTGGCTATTTAAACAAAAAGAATGTAAGTCCATTTTATTCTTTGAATGCGGGATATGGATTTGCTGCTAGCAATCAAAGGCTGCTAGCCTCGAACGGAGGTGTTTATTTATCGCCATCGTTTGGATATAGAATGGGTGCCTCTGAGCATGTTAACTTTACTTTGTCCTTGGGGTGGAATTTTCAGAAAGCTTCCTTTACTTATTCAGGGAATAACCAATTAAGAGAAACGATTGAGCAGCGGATATTCTATAAAAGGTTTTACCTAAAAGCAGGCTTGTTATTTTAAGTTATGATGACAGACTACTTACAGGTAAACAATACACACTTGAGAGCCCCCTCAATTATTCATAACTTTGATAAAAAGCCGGTGTTCTATTAAATGACATTTGGACCTAAAATAAATATAGAAGAGGTAATTAAGGGTTGTATAGAAAATGAGCGGAATGCTCAAGAAATCTTGTACAAGAAATATTTTCCCACCATGATGTCTATGACTCATCGCTATACCCAAGACCCTGACAAAGCCATGGATATCGTCAATAATGGATTCTTAAGGGTGTTTAAAAAAATACATTTATACAAAAATCAAGGATCTTTAGAGGGATGGATTAGGCGCCTAATATTTCATGCACTCTCGGATTATTTTAGGTCTAAGAAATCTTCGGTAAAGTTTATGGTTTTAGAAGATTACAATTTAAATGATCAGACTTCTTCCCATGATCAGTTATACTACGATGACTTAATGAAATTGGTAGAAGGATTGCCTAATATGACCAAAAATGTATTTGTGAAATATGCCATAGAAGGGTTTAATCATCGGGAGATTGGAAAAATTTACGATATCAGTGAAGGTACCTCAAAATGGCACCTTTCAAACGCGAGGAAAATATTGATAGAAAGAATAGCAAAACAGTCAGAACTCAATAAATATGCAAAATAATATGGACTGGCATAGCGAAGAATGGAAAGAATCCGGGTGGGCCAAAATGAGCGTAATTTTAGACCGTGAAATGCCTCAGAAAAAGAAGCGACGTAGGTTCTTTTTGATGTGGTTTGGACTGGCCGGTTTAGTTTTGGTTACTGCTGGACTTATTTGGTCTCGTTCCGGAAAATTAGACGCCGTTGATGTAATCATACCAGCAGTTACTCAAGAACAAAGTGCCGTAACTTCAAACCAGCACAATAACCTAGCTAATCATTCAGATGCTACGCCTATAATTGATTCGATCGAAACAAATACGAAATCCACGGTTGTCGAAGCAGATGATTTTATTGAAAATATTAATCCTAATGAAGTTAGATCTAATGAGCTCTATCAAAATAGTGAGGCATCAAAATCTAAGCGCATTTTGATTGAATCAGAAAAAAAAGCTCAAAATGCACAGCTGGAGCCAGCTGTTTCGGTATCACCTGAGAAGAAGATTATGGAGGTCGTCGTGGATCTACCTGTTAGCGATGAAAAGTCCAATAAAAAAAATAAATCTATCAAGACTAAAAACGGGATCAACAATGTTACAACATCGGTGCCTGAAAAAAGTGCAGCCCATGTTACAAAAAGGGATCAGCTGGTAATCTACATAACAAAATTACCAGTGCTAGATCTGAGAATAGATGATTTTGAACGAGCAATTAATTGGGTTGAAATGAAGGATTGGGAAGCTCCTGTGCTGGTGAAAGCCAAAAAAGAGTTTTCCCCTAAATGGACAGCCGAGCTATTTGCTGGGGCGTATCCTGGATTGAATACTTACAAATTTGGGTGGAATAGTGGTATCTCAGCAGGTTATCGGTTTGCACCTAAATGGACTTTAAAATTAGGCGCTGCTTGGGGAAGGCATCAATTTGAAAATTTAAATTTTTATGGAGTGTCGGATGCATTAGTTGCCACGGATCCACTGGGAGATGTTAATACAGAATTTGTTACACCTGAATATGATCCCCAAGTTGCTCAAAAAAAGTCACTATCATATATCGACGTTCCGTTACAATTGAATTTTTATTTGTCTGACCATTGGTATACCTATGCTGGCTATCAGCTGAGTTTTTTGCTCTCGATTAATGACCCATTTAGTTTAAATGCGGAAACTGATCTGGTTGCTTCCGGGCAAGAGGAAAGAGTTGTTGAGCTGGACCCTTATACTCAAGAGTTGTTGGTCAGAAGAAATAGTGCTGTAATAGGTGGTATCGGTTATCAAATTGGACGCTTTTCATTTCAAGCTGGATATCAACATGGTGTAACCAACTTGATTTCTGCTAAAATAGAGACAGAAAGTTCTATTTATCGAAGAAACGTATCCATTCAACTATTTTTTGAGCTTTGAACCCATGAAGTAAGTAATTTAGCAATTGTCAAAAACAAAAGCTAAATGAAGAACAATCGACTTTCCCTCTTTATTAGTGATTTATATTTGGTGATCCATTATTTCTCAGATTCGATTTCATATATCCGCAAGCATAAATTGTATAGTGGTATGTTTGAAGCAAAATGGTTTGCTAATTTAGTCATTGGGCTAGGGGTGCTGATGTATCTTCAATTCTATTGGATTGCGAAGAGAGTTTTTGTTTCTTCAGAAGAAAATCAAGAAGTTGTCATAGCTTCAATCAGTAAACTAGGTAATTTTTTTACCGAAACCTATGATTTCCTTTTTGTAGGTGCCTTTAAATACATAGTACTTATTCTTTTAGAAATATTCGTCTTCCATTTTATTCGGAAGACAATAGAGGAATTATCTGGTTTACAGGAGGAGGCTAGTTTTAGTGCATTTAAAAATGCGCTGAAGCGGATGGTGAAAATTACCATTCGGAATTTCTTTTTGGAAACTATCTTTAGTTGGATTGCTATTGCCGTGTTGGCGATTTTAGGGCTTTCCTTCATAAAAATTGTGGTTGTGTTTATTATCCAGGCTTATTTTTTAGGTTTCACCTTGATTGACAATTATCACGAGATTCGCAATTTAGACATCAAGAAAAGTGAGGCCCTAACCAGGAATTATCCGGGAGTAGCCATAGGAGTGGGGGCTGGATTTACCCTGTTGTTAGCGATTCCTATCTTAGGCCCTATTCTTGCTCCTGTCCTTGCTGGTGTAACCGCAGCAAGAACTATGTTCGATCTACAAATGGATGAGATTATTTAATAGTTTTATCACTAAACTCAATACCATCTTAAAGATGAATTTAAATAAATCTTTTTTAGAATAACCCTAACTCTGAATTGTAAAAAGAGGTCCCTTTATAAATCCCTAAATGTTGTAATACTGTGAAATTATTCTTATCTGGAAAGACTAAAATAATTTTTTATATGTTACATTCGTGATAAATTTTGTGGTCTTGTAAGGATAATTACCCACTTGAAAACCATTTTTCTTAATTTTAAATTTTACTTAAATGAATATTTTTGTAGCAAAGTTAAGTCGTCGTGCAGATGAGTTTACTTTAAGACAACTTTTTGAAGAGTTTGGTGAAGTATCATCAGCGAAAGTCATTATGGACAAAGAAACCGGAAGGTCTAAATGTTATGGTTTTGTTGATATGGATAATGATGAGCAAGCTCAAGCAGCTATCAACGCCCTGAACAACACGGAACAAGAAGGTAGTACTATTGTAGTCAAGGAATCTACTCCACGTGGCGAACGTAGAGAGTTTAAACCTAGAAGAGATAATTATCGATCAAATCGATATTAGCAAATGCGAAAAATTCAAAGCTGGACAGTAAGTCCAGCTTTTTTTTTAAAACCTTTAGACAGCTACGTAGTTTCATTTAAAACATTCAATTATGCAGCGCAACCAAATTTATTTTCTTTTTTATCTAATTGTTTTTGCTCCCTTTGGATGTCAAAGCCAACCTGAAAGACAAGAAACCTCCACACAATTTAAACAGTATTGGTATCAGGGCTTGGCGGAATTGAATAGTTATGATTTGCAGCAAGCCAGATACGGAGAAATACACCCGGGAGAAGCTGTTTTGATATTCGTTACGGAAGATTTTTCTAAATCCAAACAGGTGAAATTGGATGATCCGGATTCCAGTCCAGCAGATGCTGTTTCTGTACTTAAACTGAATATGGTCAAGAAATTTTTTACAGGGCTTTACCCCTATTCGATTATGCTATCTTCGTTTAAGCCGGTTGACTATTTAAAGCACCCAGCTACTTTAAAAGTAGCAACTTCCTGTCAGGAATGGTGTGGGCATACTTTCTCGCAATTGAACAGAAAAGGAAAAGGATATCAAGCACAATTGAATTCCTATTTTGAATCGGAGGGAGATAAAAACTTTCAAATCAAAAATGCTTTTCTCGAAGACGAAATTTGGCAATTAATTAGAATAAATCCGCAAGCACTTCCAAAAGGTACTATTGAAATGATTCCGAGCACAATTCATGCAAGACTGCGGCATACCGACTTTGATCCTCAAAAAGTCAAAGCAACCTTGTATGATCATAGACAAGATCCCTCAAGTTCAACCTATGATCTGCAATATTTGGGATACGACCGATCATTAAGAATTCATTTCAAAAAGAATTTTCCCCATCAGATCATTGGATGGGAAGAAACCAATATGAGTGGTTTTGGTTCTTCAGCACAGCAATTGGTATCAAGAGCAACGTTGAAAAAATCAATCATGCTCGATTATTGGAATCGTCATAATCCGGAAGACGCTTCTTACTGGGAGCAATTGGAAATTGGAGCTAATTGAAAAAAAACCGGTGGAAATAGTTCATCTCCGATTTTTTTAAGAACTTGATGGACTATTTATGAGTAAAAACAAAATTGCTTCTAACATATTGGTTGATCAGCATAGTCGGGTGATTGATTATGTACGGATTGCAGTGACGGATCGCTGTAATTTACGGTGTTTCTATTGTATGCCAGAACAGGGAATAAATTATATTGCACGCAAGGAGTTATTGACTTACGAAGAGCTATTGCGCATACATCATGTTTTAGCCGGATTAGGAATAAACAAAGTGAGAATTACCGGAGGCGAACCCTTTCTGCGCAAGGAATTGACTGATTTTATCAAAGCACTCAATCAACATTCCTCCAAGCCAAATATTCATATAACCACAAACGGGACGCTGACTGCAAAACACATTCCTCACTTTAAATCAATGGGTATTCAATCAGTGAATTTAAGCTTGGATTCGTTAGATGGCGATACTTTCTATAAAATTACCCGGCGGAATGAATTGGATGAAGTCAATAAATCATTCCATCTATTATTGGATCATAAAATCCCTACTAAAATAAATATGGTTGTTATGGGGGGCTTGAACGATCAAGATGTTGTTTCAATGGCCGAGTTGTCTCGAAATTACCCCGTTGAAGTAAGGTTTATTGAGGAGATGCCATTTAATGGAGCGGGCGTACGCGAAGAGAATAGATATTTTATAAATCATCAGCAAATTCTGGACATTCTCAAGAAAACCTTTTCAGCGATTAAACCTATTGCTATGAAAAAAGGTGCAACGGCTCAGAAGTATGTTGTTCCTGGTTTTAAGGGCTCTCTAGGGATAATTGCAGCGTATAGTCGAACTTTTTGTGGTACATGTAACCGTATTCGAATAACACCGGTAGGGACCTTGAAGACTTGTCTTTATGATCAGGGCGTATTCAATATCAAATCATTACTAAGGGAGGGAGCCTCCGATAAACAGGTGGCTCATGCCATTCAGGATGCAGTGAGTCATAAAGCAGTAGACGGAATTGAGGCTGAAGCGAATCGCAATGAAAATCTGATTGGTGAATCTATGGCAACCATTGGCGGTTGAGTCCTTATGCGAATCTTGTTTCCTCGCAAATCTCAATTTATCCTTAATTTTGTGACATGATTACAGTCCATGAAGCATATCAAGCGGTAATCGAAAAAGCATTGCCTGCAGCCATCGAGTCCGTGCATTTTATGAAGTCTCGGGGTAGAGTGTTGCGGGAATCTATAATTTCTGACCGGGATTTACCACCATTTGATCGGGTTATGATGGATGGCATCGCCATTCGCTATGCTGCTTTTCAGGAAGGCATCCGAGCCTTTAAGATTCAAGAAGTGCAAGCTGCAGGTGCCCCCAGATCTTCTTTGAAAGCCAAGGATGGATGCATTGAAATCATGACCGGTGCTGTTTTGCCTGAACATGCTGATAGTGTCATCCGCTATGAAGACGTCATAATTGATCATGGAATCGCTAATATTCAAATTGAAGCAATAAAACCAAGTCAAAATGTCCATCTTCAGGGAACTGATCGTAAACGAGGAACGGAAGTATTGATACCTGGAACAATTATCGGGGCTGCGGAAATTGGTGTTTTCGCATCCCTCGGTGTAGATCAAGTAAAAGTATCACGAAACCCAACTTGCACTATTATATCTACTGGCGATGAGCTGGTCGAAGTAAATGAAATTCCTTTGGCACATCAGATCAGACGATCCAATGTCTTTATGTTGCAGAGCCAGATGGAAAGTTTTGGAATTATCGCGGAACAAATTCATCTGCTGGATAACCAAGATCATATTAAGTTCCAAGTTGAAAAACTGCTAAAAAAGCAAGATCTATTGATTATCAGTGGTGGTGTTTCAAAAGGGAAATATGATTACTTGCCAACGGTGTTAACAGACTTAGGTGTACAGAAAATTTTTCACAAGGTGAAGCAGCGCCCCGGAAAACCTTTTTGGTTTGGCAAACATCCTTCTGGGGTATTGGTATTTGCATTACCTGGTAATCCTGTTTCTTCATTGGTTTGTTTAGTTAAATATGTTCATCAATACCTCTATAACCATTTGAAAGCTAAATCAACTTCACCTAAAGCAATACTTACAAGCCAGATTATATTTAAACCAGATTTGGATTATTTCCTTCCGGTTAAGGTAGATTATTCCGGTGCACAAATTGAAGCAATTCCCCAACCCGGACAAGGATCAGGAGATTTTGCCAATCTGGTGAATGCGGATGGTTTTCTCCACCTTCCACGCGGTCAAGAACAATTTAATAAGGGTGAAATATATCCATTACATTTATATAGAAATCCAGTATTATGAATGATCAATTTTCACATCTTAATGAAAAGACCGAGCCGCATATGGTCTCCATTGCAAAAAAAAGTATTACTCATCGCATAGCCCGTGCACAGGCTATCGTCGAGCTTGATGAAAAAGTGATGGCTCATTTTTCTGGACAGGAATTAAATACTAAAAAAGGACCTGTTTTTCAGACGGCGATCATTGCCGGAATTATGGGGGCCAAAAAGACAGGTTCACTTATTCCGTTGTGCCACCCCATTGGAATGGATCATTGCAATATTGATATTGAGGTGATCAACAATGAATTGATTATTACCTGTTCAGTAGAGGTGCTGGCTAAGACGGGCATTGAAATGGAAGCGCTAACCGGTGCCAGCATTGCAGCGCTTACTGTCTATGACATGTGCAAGTCATTTGGCCATCAAATCATTATTAAAGAAATTAAATTGATGGAAAAAAGGGGTGGCAAAAATGATTTCTTCAGATCATGATTTGTCTTTTGATCGCTATTCGAAGTAGAGAAATAATATGGAACCACTAAGTATTTTTGATATCTACAAAATTGGCGTAGGTCCGTCCAGTTCGCATACATTAGGTCCATGGAAAGCAGCCTTGCGCTTTAAAGATGATTTATCCGGAAAGACTTTTGATAAAATCGAAATCCATCTATACGGTTCTCTTTCTAAGACTGGTAAAGGTCATGCTACGGGTAAAGCAGTCCAACTCGGATTGTTGGGTCTTGAACCTGAAACGATTTCAGTTGAAACCATTGAAATAACCATTAATCAAATTAGAGATACAAAGCAGTTGAATGTCAACGGTAAATTGATTGTATTTGACCCTGCTACCGATATTCATTTTCATAATTATGCTTTACCTGATCACCCGAATACTTTAAGTTTCAAGGCGGAAGAAAAAGGGATGGTCATATTAGAGGATACTTATCTATCAGTAGGAGGCGGTTTTATATTGAAGGTAGGTGAGCCTGAGTTAAAAGACAGAAAAGTTAATCTTCCTTTTCCAATAAATAGCGGATTGGATCTAGATAATCACTGTAAAAATACCGGATTAGGTGTCTCCGCAATTGTCCTGGAAAATGAATTACACTTTAGAGATCGCCAAGGAATTGATCAAGCAACTTCTGAAATCTTCAATACCATGCTTAACAGTGTTTTCAGAGGATGTTACACAGAAGGTGTTTTACCCGGCGGATTAAATGTAAAAAGACGAGCCAAAGGAATCAATCAAAAGTTACTCAGTGGTGCAACTTTTCAAGATGCAGATGAATGGCTTGAGGCGGTAAAAAAATCATCGAATGATTTTGATAGTATTAACCGATGGATAAGTTGCTTCGCTTTAGCGGTTAATGAAGAGAATGCTGCGATGGGTAGGATTGTTACTTCACCAACCAATGGAGCTGCCGGGGTGATTCCAGCCGTGTTGCTTTATTATTATTGTTTTTGTAAAAACAAAGGCATGTCTGATATTCAGAAATTTCTATTTGCTTCGGGAGAGATAGGCTGCATATTCAAAAAAAACGCCACGATTTCAGCTGCCGTTGGTGGATGCCAAGCGGAAATAGGCGTTTCATCAGCAATGGCTGCTGGCGGGCTGACGGAAGTATTAGGGGGAACAGACAAGCAAGTCTTAATGGCCGCTGAAATTGCTATGGAACACCATTTAGGTATGACTTGCGATCCAGTGGGCGGATTAGTTCAAATACCTTGCATTGAACGTAACGCAATGGGGGCAATCAAAGCAATCACGGCCAGTAACTTGGCATTATCTGGTAATCCTGCTGATGCGGTTATCATCTTCGATACCGTGGTAAAAACCATGTGGGACACCGCACAAGAAATGAATGTTAAATATAAAGAAACATCCGAGGGTGGTTTAGCTTTTAATCTACCGGTCATGCCAAATTGCTAGTACGAGCCTTTATTTGATTCTTTTAATGCTCGTGTTTATGATACACTTTAGCCACAATTTTCCAGCCACTCTCAAATTTTAAAAGGGAAAGATAATCCGTGTATACATGTTCTCCATCATGTGAAAGCTCAATCTTTACGGCTGCTGACCCACCAGTCACATCGATGCTGACAAAATTAGCTTCCCAAACATTTTTAGATGGGTCGAATTCGGCATCACTTTTTCTTTTTTTAACACCTGCTGCCCATGTTGCTATTGGATATTTGCTGATTTCTTCTCCTTTGGCAGAGTAAATAGCAAAGTCAGGGTGAAAACCTGACAACATCGCTTCAGGATTTAATTCATTAAATGCACCATGTACATAGGATGTTAAGATCAATTCTTTCACCGCCTCCTTATCTGCTTTTTCTGCGGTAAACTGGGTGGTAAATGCTGCGCTGGTCATGCCGATTGCCAATAAACCAATGATCAAATGTTTTGGTAGCTTCATGTTTAGCTGGATTTGTGAATGAATTAATAATATTTAGAATTGTAACGATAATCTATGATTCAAGATTTCCATAAAACTACCCAAAATATCCCTTTGAATGAAAAATTTGTGATTGTGTGAAGTTAAATAGTTTTTGCAACTTCCAATCGTTGGTAATGCTTGCCATAATTGCTGGATGGATTCCAAAGGGGAATTTAGGATTCATGCCAAGATATTGGCCATTAATATCCATAATTCAAATTCAAAAAATATCTTTGCCTCTAAACTAACTACCTAATTTGGTTTACAAATCACTATTGAGATATGAAGGAGGATAATCAAAAAAAATCCAGCAAGGTAAAAGAAAACAAACAGCGGTTTCTAGCGGTTCAAGCAGATCAAGCTGAGTTGATCCATAGACCAAATAGTAAGCTGCCTTTAGGAAACGGTATTTATGAGCGTTATAGAAACCCAGTCATAACCGCGAATCATATTCCAATTAATTGGCGCTATGACTTAAATCCTGAATCGAATCCATATTTTATGGAACGCCTGGGTGTAAACGCAACATTTAATGCAGGGGCCATATATAAAGATGGAAAGTATTTGCTAGCCGTTCGAGTAGAAGGAGTAGATCGTAAGTCCTATTTTGCCATTGCAGAAAGTCCTAACGGCATTGATAATTTTCAGTTTTGGGAGCATCCTATGGTCGTACCGGAAACCGATAATCCTGATACTAATATTTATGATATTCGGTTAACCGAACATGAAGATGGATGGGTCTATGGTTTGTTTTGTACCGAACGAAAAGATCCAAACGCGCCTGCAGGAGATACTTCAATAGCCGAAGCACAATGCGGAATAATCCGCTCAAAAAATTTGATTGATTGGGAGCGGTTACCGGATCTGATTACCTATTCTGGCCAACAACGCAATGTAGTTCTCCACCCTGAATTTATAGATGGTAAATATGGGCTATACACGCGTCCGCAGGATGGATTCATCTCTGTTGGTTCGGGTGGTGGTATCGGATGGGGCACCACCGATTCTATGGAAAATGCACAAATCAAGAAAGAAGTTATTGTTGATAATAAAGTTTATCATACCATTAAAGAATTGAAAAACGGTCAGGGACCACCACCACTAAAAACGGCCGATGGTTGGCTAAATCTGGCACATGGGGTGAGGAATACAGCAGCTGGTTTGCGTTATGTCCTTTACCTGTTTATGACTGCACTGGACGATCCATCCAAGATCCTATATAATCCGGGTGGCTATTTTATGGCTCCGGAAGGGATAGAACGCATTGGGGATGTATCCAATGTAGTTTTTTCAAATGGGTGGATTGTCAATGATCAAGATGAGGTATTCATTTATTATGCCTCGTCTGATTCCAGAATGCATGTTGCTACCAGCAGTTTGAATTGTTTGGTCGATTATGTAAAAAATACACCAAGTGATGGATTGCGTTCTTCATCCAGTGTAAAAAAAATTAATGATTTGATTCACAAGAATAAGCAATGGCTTTCCTAAAGAAAGTAATGATTCAATTTAATAGTAACGAGCTTATTTATGTAAACAAGTCGACAAGATCTCTACGAAATCATATACATCCTCAAACGAATTGTATAATGGAGTAGGAGCTACTCTGATCACATCTGGTTCACGCCAGTCTAAGATCACTCCCTGGCTGCTAATTTTTTCAAAAAGTGACTTGTCAGCATTTTGAACTTGTATCGATAGCTGACATCCCCGCTCTTCTGGGTTTTTAGGTGTAATAATCTTAATACCTGAATTTCTCAGATTCAAAATCAGTTTTTCCAAATAACCTGTGAGAAGTATAGATTTTTTTCTCAAAGCCAGCATCCCGGCTGCTTCAAAAATTTCCAAAGAAGCGAGTATCGGCGCAAGGGATAATATTGGTAGATTACTGACTTGCCATCCCTCAGCTCCAGGAATAGGATCAAATTGATTGGGCATTAAAAACCGGGATTCATGTTTTTGTCCCCACCATCCGGCCAATCTTGGCAAATCTTGATTGTGGGCATGACGCTCATGAATAAAACAACCTGCAATGCTTCCAGGACCTGCGTTTAAATACTTGTAGGTACACCATATTCCAAAGTCGATGCCTGCGTCATGTAATTCCAAAGGTATATTACCCACTCCATGAGCCAAATCAAACCCTACCAGGCATCCCATTTCATGCGCTTTAGTAGCTAGGTGCTTTAAGTCGAATGTTTGGCCTGTATAGTAGTTTGGATTTCCTAATAGGACCAAAGCGATTTCATGTCCCTGTCTTTCAAGAACCTGATCAATGTCTCCTGTTCTCAATAAAACTTCTCCTGGCCTGGCCTTCAATTCTATGAGTCCGTCACGATGCCCATGCCATTCCAGGTGTGAGTTTATTGCATACCGGTCAGAAGGAAAAATATCTTCTTCAACTAAAATTTTATAGCGCTGTTGGGTCGGTGTGTAAAAACTGACCAAGAGCATATGTAAATTTATCGTAAGCGTATTCATAATGGCCACTTCAATAGGTTTTGCCCCCACAAGTTGAGCCATTGTTTTGCTAATGGCTTCATGATAGTGAATCCATGGATTGTTTCCTTCAAAATGTCCTTCTACGCCGAGCTGTTTCCAATCCTTAAGGACATTTTCCACCGCAACTTTAGCCTTTTTAGGTTGAAGTCCCAAGGAGTTTCCGCAGAAATATAAATAGGGTTCACCGTTCTTTTTGATGGGAAAATAAAAATGATTTCGGAATGATCTTAGGGGATCCTGATTGTCTAGGATCCTTGCATAATCCTTGTTTGGTAATTGCTCAATATCGATCATAAAAGGTAACTGGTCATTTTTGAAAAGCGGCTAATTCATCAGGGGTGTTGACATTGGTTAGCCATTTGGATTCTAACGGCTTCACAATATGTGCCGAAGAATTAATTAATACTTTTCTAGGGCAACTGTATCCTAAAGTGAGAAATTGATAAAATCTGGGATAACATTTGGGCTCAAACAAAGTAACTAAAGGATCAGGAAAACCGGTTTTTTCGTTGTGAAAGCAGGTTGCATCTGCTGAAGAGTTTCTTTGTTCAATAAGGTAGTTTATGACTGACGCAGTTATATTAGGCAGGTCACATGCCACGACCAGCCAGGCAGCATTGGGGTCCTCACGGAAGGCAGAAAGGATAGCGCCAAATGGTCCTAATCCCAATACAGTGTCTTCAATTAAATTGAAGTTTAATAAGAATTCTTTTTGATCGGATCTGCAAGACATCCAAGTCGGTATACCCAGTGTGTCGTTTAACAATGAGTATAAATAATCTTTCTGGGGGATACCATGATAATCAATATTGCCTTTGTCTTTGCCCATCCTGGTGCTTTTTCCACCAGCTAAAACTAATCCCTTAATTGGTGCGATTGATGAAGTCGTTTTAGACCGTATGA
Organism: Lewinellaceae bacterium; assembly: GCA_024639065.1. GTDB lineage: Bacteria > Bacteroidota > Bacteroidia > Chitinophagales > Saprospiraceae > JAHEJC01. The sequence continues at coordinate 24,782 of JAHEJC010000032.1, forward strand.
AACCAGCTATTGCTTCTATTTGATCGTAATCAAAAGTAGGAATGGAATCCCAGTAGGAAATTTTATCTTTTACAAAATCAAAAACCTGTGTTCCATTTAATTTGACAATGGCATCCACTTGAGTTAATTGATCTATTCTTTTACGAACAGATTCTGTTTTATTGGGATCTAAAAATAATATTTGACGAGTTGCTTGAAAGTGATTTCCGTTAATCAATATTACATCCTGATCATACAATAAGCTTTTATATTCATGTGGATTGGGGTATGTTTTCATTTTGATATTCAAGTAATGTATGGCATCGGTTATGTCTACAGATCCTCCTGCCCTAATCGCGGAATGTTCAACCAGTGGACTGTCACCGGTTTTATGATCGGCATCAATATAACATACCTTAAACGCTTTTAAATGTTGGATAATCCGGTAACTCAATTCTTTAATCAGATTGCATTTGGTCCCTAAAATGGCCCATTCGTTTCGGCCATATTGCCCCAAATCAGGTTTCGTAACGGATGTATGTTTTTTATGTTGACCAGAAAATGTTTTCATATTGTAAATTTAACAAAATAAAGAGGGGAGTGTTTGATTAATTTCATTTTGACTCCTGATTCAAAGCATAGCCTGGATTCAATCAATTAAACCATAGATTGGTATCTTTGCAAAGTTAGGTAAAGAAGAAAACGCATTTAACCTATGAATTTTTTGAAACAAGTAAATAGCATACGGGTAAGCTGGATCTTTTTGTTTTTTCAGGTATCCTTAATAAGTTTTAGTCAGGAGCTGGAGGGCCCTTCAAATGTTTCGCCCTACCACACCATTGTGACGCACCTCGTTTATCTACAACCGGAAAACTATAATCCGGATTTAACCAGAATTTGCTTCAATCCAACATTAGATAGTGTCACTGCTATCAAAATTGCTAGACAACTGAAAATGGTTTTGGATGCCAAGGGCTTATACGTGGCAGCCAGTCAATTACCTGAAAATCCAAACTATATTGACTCTGTCTCGGGTCGAAGTGTTTATGTATTATTTAAGAAAGAGCTTCCGAGCGTTTATGTAGAAAAGAAGGGAGTCAACTGGTTATATTCAAAAGAAACGGTCACTAAACTGCCTGAGCTGGTTAAAGAGGTGTATCCATGGGGCACTCATCATTTAGTGAATTGGCTTCCAACCGACTCTACTAAGAGATTCCTGGGGTTATCTTCTTGGCAATATTTGGGTATTGTACTATTGATTATTTTATGTGGTCTGATATATTATTTATGGTATTACGTATTTCATGCCGTGTTCAATAAAGTAATTAAATCCAGGCTTAAAAACTGGCAAGTTGATGATGATTTGTTATGGACGATTGCCCGGTTATTCAGTTTGGTTTTAGTATTTAGAATTGCTTACATTCTTTTTCCGGTTTTACGTTTTCCAGTTCAATCTAATCACTTTATCCTTTTAGCACTAAAGATAACTTTAGCAGTGTTCCTAATGATATTGGCTTTTAAAGTTACGGATTTGATCATTTCTCAGCTAAACAGAGTAGTGGCCACCACGGAGAGTCGTATGGATGATCAATTATTACCTATTGTTAACCGGTTAATTAAGATTATCATCGGTTTTCTCACGGTCCTCTATGTGCTAAACATACTGCATGTTAATATCACCGCGATAGTAGCTGGTGTGTCCATTGGTGGTTTGGCCTTGGCGTTAGCTGCTCAGGACACTGTCAAAAATTTACTAGGATCATTGATGATTTTTGTTGATCAACCTTTTCAAGTAGGTGATTATATTGAAGTCAATGGTGAAGCCGGTACTGTGGAAGAGGTAGGCTTTCGCACCACCCGGATTCGGACAGCCGATACTTCATTGATTGCAATTCCCAATGGTAATGTGGCAAATTATTCTATTAACAACAAAGGTGTGAGACCCCGTAGATTTGTTAATTTATCCATTGGGGTTACTTACAACACACCATTGAGGTATCTGCGGATTTTCAGAGAGGGTTTGGAAGAATTAATTGTTAAACATCCAAAATTGGCTGATGATCCTCGTTACGTTTTTATCAATTCGCTGGATGATTCGTCTATTACCATCATTTTTCGAACTTATGTTGAAACCGCCATGTATTATGAAGAGTTAGCAGTTAGAGAGCAATTAATATTATCAATCCTTGAATTGGCAGAAGTTTTAGGCATTCAAATTGCTTTTCCATCCTCTACGATATACATCGATCAGATACCAGGACAGGTACCGCTAAATGCATCTTATACGAATGATGAAACTGAATTAATAAATAAAAAGAATTTTTTTCTGGATAAATTGAATTTGGATAATATTCCAACTTAATAGCCATCCTTGGATATTGATGAAAAATAAAAGATCTCCAATTTGAATAGTTAGTAATAAATCCTTCTTATGGCATTAAATATCTTAATTGACCAAATTAACAGTACCGGGATTGGAATTGCTGAACGTAAAGGAATTGGTCATCCCGATACTATTTGTGATGAAATCATGGAAAAGATTTCAATTGAATTGTGTAAATTTTACCTGGAAAATTATGGAGTGATCTTACATCATAATGTTGATAAAGCCCTTTTGGTTGGTGGACAATCTATCCCAGCATTTAGAGGAGGCAAAATCGTCAAACCAATCACTTTAATTCTCGCTGGTAGAGCTACAAATTCAGTAAAAAACCAGTCAATTCCGGTAAATGAAATTGCTGTAGAAACAGCAAAGGAATGGTTTAGAAAAAATATGAGGTTCGTCGATGTTACTAACCACCTTCAAATTACATCCAAGATCGGATCTGGCAGTACTGATTTGACGGAACTATTTAGTAGATTTAGTAAAGAAGAAATTCCTCTGGCCAATGATACTTCTTATGGGGCTGGATTTTATCCACATACTAAAGTTGAGGATACTATTTTACAAATAGAAAAACTATTAAATAATAAATCATCAAAACAAATTTTTCCATTTATCGGAGAAGACATAAAAGTAATGGGTGTACAAAAGATGGATGTGGCAAATTATACAATAGCGATCGCTGTAGTGGACAGATTTATTGAAGATATAGATGATTATGCAACGAAATTGAATCAAGTAAAGGCCTACCTTAATTCAGAATTAAATTTATTTGATGCTGAAGTAAATATAAACACTGCAGATGATTATTCAAAACAGAGCGTTTATTTAACTACTACCGGAACTAGTGCAGAAAATGGAGATGATGGGCAAGTGGGTAGAGGGAATCGAATTAACGGATTGATTACACCCTATCACCCCATGAGTTTGGAGGCAACTTCTGGTAAGAATCCGGTAAGCCATATTGGCAAAATATATAATTATTTTGCCATGGATTTAAGCCAAGCATTGGTAACGAATGGATTTGCTGATTATGCGAATGTATTTATTGTTGCTCAAATTGGAAAACCTATCGATCAACCTCAACTGTTACACCTCAACCTAAGGAATATAAAATCAACTAAGAAAAAAATTAAAGATCTGGCTTCTGATTGGTTATCCAAACTTCCAGTTTATTGGAAGCGGATAATTTCAAATGAACCATTTATTGATTTGACAACTTATTAGAATTGTTTTTGGGCAA
>JAHEJC010000612.1 GCA_024639065.1 Lewinellaceae bacterium
TATTGATCCATATGCAATCGATCGAGTTGAAGTATTACGAGGAGGTGGAGCGGTCCAATATGGGAGTGACGCTATTGGCGGTACGCTCAATATTCTCACGAAAGCACCAAGTTTTGCAATTGAAGACCAGGGTAAATCGATCGGTAAGGTTCTTGGGAAAATCATGAGTGAGAACATGGAATATAGTGGTCGTTTGGAAATGGAACATATAGGTCAAAAAGCATGGATTTATACTGGGCTAAGTGTGAAGAAATTTGGAGATATACATGCCGGAGGAGATTTAGGAATATTAACCCCAACTGGCTATAAAGAAATATCTTCCGATTTGAAAATTGCAAAAAAAATTGGTAACAGTAGTTTATTGACTGGCGGTCTGCAGTATTTAAAACAATCTCAAGTCCCTCTATACCATGAGATTAATAATAGTAATTTCACAACCTATCAATTTGATCCACAACAGCGTTATTTCTCTTATCTAAAACTCAATAAATCTTTTTCCTCAAAACTGTTTAACAGACTCAAATGGATGATTTGCTATCAGGGTTCTTCAGAAGTCAGGATAAAACAACGCCAGGTTGAATCGGATCTACTCAAAGATCAAGATAAGGTGCACACATTTGGTACCAGTTTGGAACTTATATCAAAACCCATCAAATCGTGGAATATATCTACTGCTATTGAGATATATCACGATCAAGTAAATAGCAGTACACAGGTTACTGAGGCAAATACTGAAGTCAAAACCTACATAAGAGGATTATATCCAGATGATTCCAAATCTACGAATTATGCAATTTCTTCCTTACATCGTTTTACGCTATCCGATATAACCATTTCGGCAGGTCTGCGGTATAATTTGATTCATTTGAATATAAAAGATTCTTTTTTTGGATCAACCAATATTCAGCCTTCTGCATTAATAGGCAATTTAGGCATCGTTTATAGTTTAAATCCTAACCTTCGCTTAGTGACCACAATTGGTTCCGCATTTCGAGCTCCAAATATTAATGATGTTTCCAGTTTTGGTATGGCTGATTTTCGGTATGAAATACCAAATTTTAGTCTTGATCCTGAAAGATCTATCAATTTTGATGCAGGAATCAAAACTAAATTTGAAGATTTAGAATTTTCGTTACATAGTTATTTAATTAAGATAAACGGTTTGATTGCAAATGAATTTTCTAATTATAACGGACTAGATTCTATCGAAGGCTTACAGGTTTACCATAAAAATAATATCAATGAAGCAATCTTGAAGGGACTTGAAGCAGAAGGCGTTTTACGGTTGAAGAGTAAATATTCCATTCATGCAAACCTAGTTTATACCTATGGAAAGAATCTAAGCAAAAATGAACCCATGCGTAGAATACCACCACTTTATGGCCGATTGGGCATTGTGTCTACATTTCAAAAAGGATTGAACTTCAGAGTTGATTGGATGTTTGGTGGAAGACAGTTAAGGCTATCAGCCGGGGATATTAACGACACTCGAATAGCAGAAGGAGGAACACCAGGATGGCAGGTAATCAATTTGACGTCATCGCTCATGGTTGGTAATCATCAAATCAAACTTGGTTTACAAAATTTGTTTAACAAAGCTTACCGTGTTCACGGGTCGGGTGTAGATGGAATTGGCAGAAGCGTCTGGGTATCATTGACCGGAACCCTATCTAATTAGAAAATCCAGGTCATATTAAATCCAGATTCTGTATTACAAAACTATTAGCTGCCAGCTTTCGAGAGGCGTCTTGATATCCTTACAAAATTAACCGTTTCACTACTGTTTTCGATTCCACCAAAATGATGACGATGCCGAACTCTCCAAACAGCCTTATTTTATTGGGCTTTCAACCCTCATTACGATTCTCCATAGCCTAACCCTGGTTAAAGTATTAAGTTTTTGGAGGCATTAAATTCAATCAACCATTTGGATGCCATTTTTAATCCTCCAAATGTAAAAAGATGCAGACGGTCATATCCTTTTAGTTGATTGATAAGACGGTTCGGATCATGGATCAAGAATTTTTTTATGAGGTTTATACCTTGATTTTTTAATAGTTGAGCTGATGCTTGAACTCCGCAAATTTTGGCATAATTTATCAGGGTCTTTATTTTCGTTGGGCCAGGAATTCCAACATGTATAGAGTTGGTTATATTTTGATCTCGTACTTGTTGAATCCATGCATTTATAGCCATCGGATTAAAACTCCATTGAGTAA
>JAHEJC010000309.1 GCA_024639065.1 Lewinellaceae bacterium
ATTGATAGCCTCCGTATACATGGATTTTACTATGCAAAGGTCATCTACGATCTCGGAGGTATACGGAAATAACTCACTTACCCAAGCACCTGATTTGCCATGCTGGTTAAAATCATATATCGACTGGACTAATGGAAAAGTGGATTGACTTGCGACCATGCCCGAATTACGCTGAGTACCTCGCACTGAATCCGGTATCTCTTGTCCATGCCATTTTTTTAAAGCAGGTTTAAAATCAAATGTTTCTATTTGAGAAGGAGCTCCGCTTTGAAACAAATAAATGACCCGCTTGGCTTTGGCAGGAAAATGTCCTTCACCGAGTATACCACCAATGGAACGATTCGAATTTAAAGTACTGGCGCTTAGATCTGTACCTAACATGGTGGATAGAGCCATTGCGCCTAATCCTAATCCGGACCTTTTCAAGAATTCTCTACGCGTTTGTCGAAATCCAATTTCTTTTTCTGTAAGATCTATCATTTCGGTTATTATTTCTTGGTGTACGCTTCACTTGTGTTCATAATAGAATTTACCACCACGCCTAATGCCGCAACTTCGGAGGTGTTTAATTCGTGGTCCCAATCTTTCACGCCATTGGTCATGAAAGCTAAGGCTATGGCTTTATCCTTACTAAAGTTATTGAGTTCTTCCTGGTAAAAGTCTTCCAACATACCTTGCTCGATATCATCCGGGGACCTCCCTGTCAGAATTCTGAATACTTTTTGAAGTCTGATTGATAGGTCTTCTTCAGCCTTAATTAGATGTTCAGCTAATACTCTAGAAGCTTCCACAAATTGCGGATCATTCAAGAGGCTTAATGCTTGTAGTGGTGTACTTGATATGGTTCTTTTTACCTCACATGATCCCCGATCCTCCACATCAAAGATTTGCATAAATGGGGGAGGTGCAGCTCGTTTCCAGACTGTGTAGAGACTTCTACGGTATAAATCATCTCCTTTCTTATGCGGATATTTATATGCCCAGTGTTTTGTAGTAAGATCATCCCAAAGGCCTTCCGGCTGATAGGGAAAGGTACTTGGGCCACCCTGATTTTTTACCAAAAGCCCACTTACTGCAAGGGCATTATCCCTGATCATCTCTGCAGGCAGTCTATATCGAGGGCTTCTTGCTAAAAGGATGTTTTCAGGATCTTTCTTTAATAAATCTTTAGTGATTTTTGAGTCCTGCATGTAGGTAGCTGAAGTCAAAATCAGCTTTTGCAAAGCTTTAATATCCCATCCACTTTGTACAAAATTAATAGCTAGCCAATCCAACAATTCCGGATGAGATGGCAAGCTTCCCTGAGCACCAAAGTCGTCGGGAGTACTTACAATGCCTCTGCCAAAAAGCATCTGCCAAATCCGGTTAACGTAAACTCGAGCGGTAAGCGGATGGTGAGGATCGAAGAGCCATTGCGCCAACCCATATCGATTTTGAGGAAACCTTTTGTCAAACTCAAAAACGGCTATTGGTGTAGAGGGATATACCTGCTCACCCCTGGCTTCATAAGCGCCTCGGTCAAGGACATAGGTAGGCCGAGGCTCAGGAAGGTCACCCATTACCATAATCTCTTTAATTTCACTGATCAATCCATTTTCTTGATCTCTGGCTTGCTTTAGTTCTTGCTTAGTCTGCAAAATCTTCTTATCCCAGACATGGTGATAATACTTCTTTAGTAATTCTCTATGGTTATCCCGATTGTTGATTATTTCCTTTACGTGGTCTGGTGAATTGATAAAAAGCACTTCTAATTCAGCGAGTTTTCGATCAAATACCTTTATTTCATCCAATCCACCATATTTGAAGGGAATGAACTTGTCTCTTGCTCCAAGCGTGATCCCGTTAAACCCATAAGTATGAATATCCGGTACAAAGAGAATGCTTTTATAGAGGTTGTCAAAATCCACATCTAATGCTTGCTTATTTCCATCTATGTAAATAGCAATTCCTTCAGCACCACTTGATCCATCGTAAGTTACTGTTATTGTACTCCACTCCTTAGGTACAATTGCTTCCTTGGTGGTGACTTGAAGGGCATTTTGGGGCCAGGTTCTGGCCATGATGAACTGGACTTTGTTATCTTTGAGATGCAGAGAATATCCTTTCAGACCTAACCTCAACTCTTCCGAATGCCAGAGAAGCCCTGCTTCATTGTAAATGGTGTCAGGACGTACAGAAAGTTGGAAAGAAAATTCATCTGTTCGATCGTACCACCCAATTTTTTTGCCTAATTCGATTTTATTATAATCGCTTACGAAAAGCGCTTTTCCCAAATACCCATCTTTGTGAATAAGTCCATTTATCTTTGCAGGTAAATTGTCGTTGATTAGGTTACCAGAACGGTAGTCATCTGCATTTTTTGCTAGCCTTACCTGTTCAAAAGGATAATAAGCCGTGGTGATTTCATCAATTTGTTGCTGGATAACAGATGTATTTTTAAGCTGATTTATCCAAGATTCGAATCCTGTATCTTCTGTAGTCTTATGTAAAACATCATCTTCTATCTGGACTATCCATGCCTTGATTTTTTCAATTTCTATATCCTGCTCAGGAGAAGATAATAGAAGCGACGGCCCAGGTACCTGTTCAGGTCCATATACCGGTGTGCCGATCTCAAAAGTGCTATTGAAAAATGCAAAAAGCTGATAATATTCTTTCTGAGATATAGGGTCATATTTATGGTCATGACATCGAGCACACTCTAAAGTAAGGCCCAAAATTCCTTTGCCCAAGGTGTTGGTCCTATCTGCTACGTATTCGACCCTATATTCCTCGAAAACAATACCGGCCTCAGAATTTTTCTTGTGTAATCGATTAAATGCAGTTGCCAATTTGCTTTCCTTGGTTACCTTAGGTATGAGATCGCCTGCTAGTTGATGGGTTATGAATTGATCATACGGCATGTTGTTATTAAAAGCATTTATTATCCAATCGCGCCAGGGGTGGAAATCTCGATGTTTATCATCCAGGTATCCATCACTTTCTGCATAGCGCGCTACGTCCATCCAATCGGCTGCCATTCGTTCTCCATAATCTTGAGAGGCTAGTAATCTATCCACCAGTCTATTATACGCATCTGGAGAATCGTCATTGACAAATTCATCTATTTCATCAAGGGTTGGTGGCAATCCGGTCAGATCAAAATGAACTCTGCGGATAAGCGTTTCTTTACTGGCTTGCTCAGCAGGCTGGAGCTCATTCTTTTCAATTTGACTTAGGATATAATAATCAATAGGTTGTCTCGCCCAGGCCGAATGGTCAACCGTTGGGAGATTGCTTTTGGCCGGGCTAACATATGCCCAGTGCGGTTTGTATTCTGCTCCTTGTTTGATCCATTTCTTAAGGATGGCTATATCATAATTAGAAAGACTAAAATGGGAACTGGGAGGTGGCATGACATAATCTTCATCTACACTCACAATCCGTTTATATACCTCACTTTTAGTAGGCTTTCCAGGAAAAATCACATAACCATTTCCACTTTCTATAGACTTTTGGGCGTGTTCTGCTAGGTCTAGTCTCAGATTTGCTTTTTGCTTATCTGGTCCATGGCACTGAAAGCATTTATCTGATAAAATCGGTCGAACATGATAATTGTAGTCAATCTCTTTCGGAAGAACATCGAGTTCTTGATTTGCCACTTGCGCACGGTCAAGATTACAGCTTGCAATCATCACAATGGATAGAAGTAGCAAAAATGTACCGTAAAGACGACTCGTCATATTACTTAGAAATTTATTGAACTAAAGTGCTTCAAGTTCACGGAACTTACCCTTGAATGTCATTGTAAAATAAATTTGACCACGAAATATTTAAAATTAGCTAAATTTAGGAAGTACAGCTTGGGATTTGGGTTATTTTATAACATTAAAATCAGTTCGAACTGGATTAGAGATTGGAGAATATTTGATTTTGGAGAAGAATTAATAGTAGAGCATCTGAGCGTAAATCGGCCAAAGATTAAAATTAAAATCGAGGAGAATCAAGCCATAATGCAGATCTGGACCAAGAGAATCACTACATTCTAAAGCCCAAATAAAAAAATAATTAAAATCGATTATATCTTAAATTCTTATGCATAAAAGTAAATTTACTTATACTAAATTCGGCAATTATAAATACTCAACATCGTGAATTTCAACAGACGTAAATTTGTAAAACAATCATTTTCTACATGGGGCGGTCTTGCTGCTGCCAGTATCCCTATGGAGGCAATGGCCAGATCTTTTAACCAGACTTCACGGCCTAAATATGTAAAAGCAATCTCCGATTATAAACCATCGCGGCAAAAGGAATCTATACGATTTTCGGTTATCGGTCTAAATCACGGACACATTTATGGTCAGGTGGACGCACTTTTGATGGGCGGTGGTGAATTGGTAGCCGTTTTTGCCAAAGAACCTGATCTATTGAATGGCTTTACACGGAGATATCCCGCAGTCAAAATAGCATCCAGTGAAGATGAGATATTGGAAGATAGTTCTATCCAACTGATAGCCAGTGCCTCCATACCATCTGAAAGAGCTCCTTTAGGTATTCGTGCAATGAGAAATGGAAAAGATTTCATGGCTGACAAGCCCGGAATAACCTCTTTAGAACAGCTGGCTCAAGTGAAAAAAGTGCAAAAAGAGACAAAGCGCATCTATTCCATCATGTATAGTGAACGACTCGGTAATCCCGCAACTGTAAAAGCCGGAGAATTAGTTAAAGCCGGAGCAATTGGAAAAGTTGTACAAACCATAGGCATGGGGCCACACCGAATGCGAGCAGCTTCTCGCCCGGAGTGGTTCTTTGATCCGGAAAAGTTTGGCGGAATACTCACCGATATAGGTTCTCATCAGGCCGATCAATACTTGTACTTTACCGGTTCTACTGAAGCTGAAGTGGTTGTCTCCCAAGTAGGTAATTTCAACAACCGGCAATACCCAGAATTCGAGGATTTTGGAGATATGATGGTTCGGAGTAATAAAGGAACTGGCTACATACGTATCGATTGGTTTACTCCAGATGGGTTGAACACATGGGGTGATGGTAGACTGACCATACTGGGAACGGAAGGGTATATGGAACTTCGAAAGTACACAGATATTGCCGGACGAGATGGAGGAAATCATTTGTTCCTGGTGGATCAAAAAGAAACCAAATATTATGATTGCAGTGAGGTGTATTTGCCTTATGGCGAACAACTCGTAAGTGACGTGGTAAACCGCACGGAAAAGGCCATGACCCAAGCTCACTGCTTCCTGGCTACTGAACTGGCCTTGACAGGACAGGCGAATGCGGTGAAGATTTAAAAGAACAGGTTTTACTATCAATAAATTGATTGTCGCCTATGGTCTAGATTAGTAGTCAATGCTGCTAGCATGTTCCACTGGGCTCGAAGGGATTCATCAATAATATTTGGTATATCGGGTTGTTGACAGTTTGAAAGGGGCGTTATAATTATCCTACATTTTATTCCCATTGAAAAGCGAAATACTGGCATTGCCTGTCTCCTGTATTTCGGATGGCATGAGGCACATAGGAGGGAAGGAAATAAACGCCTCCATTTTTGGCCTGGTAAAGTTCATTTCCAATTTCCATTTCGGTTTCTCCATCGATCATTATGACGATCTCCGAGGCTCGATGAATATGCGGTTCATGGCTTTTGATCCCGGGGTTGAGATTTGTGATGTGCATTTCGTAGTAGGAACACATGGCTGTGGAACGGCGGAAAAAATTGCGTATTCCTCCTTTGTCATGTGGACGATATTCCAATTGATCATAGTCAATGATAAATGAACCTCCGTCTTCTTTCCCTGTTGGCAGGTCAGGCTTTTTAGCGGAAACATAGGACATAGTGAAATAACTGACACCGGGTGTTTTACTGGCAATATTTCCTCTTTCACCGGGAAGCAAAAAGGCTACACTGTTAGGGCCAATAACTTGGGTTTGATCCCCAAAACTGACTTCCATTTCTCCTTCTTTAACGATCAGGATTTGTTCCCGATCTCGGTTGAAAAGATCTCGTTTACCATCCTCTAGTGAAAGGATTTTAATTTCGAATCGCATAGTTGAAAAATGCATACTTTCTCCACTCATCAATACGCCTTCCTGCATGCCGTCGGATAAATTATAGACACCCGATGGTATCTTCGCTGTGACGGCATCATCCCATAGCCAGGTTAAGGACTCGGGAAGTATGGCTCCGCCATGCAATCCATCGTGCCCTCCTTCTCCTGCCACAAACTGATACTCATACCCCTTAAATTTTAAGGCAGTCTCCATTTGTAAGTTGGCTAGCCACCAGTTCCCAGCGCCGTTATCCAAGTCGTTTTTACCATCTTGCAGAAATACTTTAATGTCTTTTTTATCATTTTTACGGATCATTGAAGGATAATTGTGGCCATCTCGAATATTTGTAAAACTACCAATATGACTCATTACTTTATGAAAATGATCCGGTTTAAACCAAGCGGCGGAAAAAGCACATATTCCTCCTGAAGAAAGTCCGCAAATTGAGCGCATTTTAGGATGGTCAGAGAGATTATAAGATTTACTCAATTCAGGAATTAATTCCTCTATCAAAAATCGAGCATATGTGTCTGAAACTTCATCGTATTCTATACTTCGGTTACTTACCCGCCACGGATTTTCAGGTGGATCCGCATTCAAATCATGACCGGGATTGATAAAAAGCCCTATAGTAACTGGCATTTTACCCTGGCTGATAAGATTGTCAAATACGATGGGCACTCTAAAATCACCATCCTCTTTTAGGTAAGCATGACCATCCTGAAAGACCATTAGAGCGGCAGCCTGATCCCTGTCATATTGCGCAGGTACGTAGATGTAATAGTCCCTGGTTGTATTAGGATATATTTGACTCTCCCACCTATGCTGGGTAATAGTGCCATGCGGAATTTTTTCATAAGACCAAGAATTCGGGCCCAATTGGTAAGATTCTTGCGCTAACGCGACAGAACAAATTAACATGGTGGATATGGAAAAGAACTGGTTTTTCATTTTTTATCGATTTTTTAAATTTCTCTTCAAAAATTGAATGTAAGCTGAGCATACTTCAATTGGAATGATAAGAAGACAGGAAACAGTACTTGAATTTAGCAATAAACTTTTATCATTAGAGTGGAGCAATATTTTAATGCTCCTACCACTCAAACTCCTTCGTTCTTATTCTCTTTCGTCTTCTTCATCCATACGGTTATATGGACATTATATTCTTACTCACCATAAACCGCATCTCTAAATTATTTTCTATTCATTTTGAGAATTTTTGAATTTTATGCTTGAAGCATAGTCTTTGTCTTACTATTAGTGAAATAGGATTGTTTTTATCTCAGGTCCCATAGGGATCAATACATACCATTGTTCCGTCTTTTCGATAAGTAATTTCGGTCATTTTTATCGATCTCAGATGGGTTACTCCTTTTGAAAGAATGGAGTCATGGTAAAATAGATACCATTTGCCCTTGAATTGGCAGATAGAATGATGACTAGTCCAACCAATGACTGGATTCAAGATCCTGCCCTGATAGGTAAAGGGGCCGTAAGGAGAATCACCGATTGCATAGCAGATAAAGTGCGTATCGCCAGTTGAGTAGGAGAAAAAGTATTTTCCCTGGAATTTGTGCACCCAGGAAGCTTCAAAAAAACGACGATCGTTATCACCAGCCAACAGGGGCATCCCTTCTTGGTCTAATATCATAACCTCTTGTGGCTCTTCGGCAAATTGTGTCATATTCTCATCCAGACGGGCAACAATGGGCCCCAGGGCAGGTTGATCTTTTGCTGGTTCTTCATTAGTTTTACTGTAGACATTGTTGCGATATTTTTGCAACTGACCACCCCAAATACCACCATAATACATGTAAAAAACGCCGTCATCATCTTCAAATACAGCCGGGTCTATCGAGTAGCTGCCTTTTATGGCTTGGGGTTCGGCTTTAAAAGGTCCGGTCGGGCCATTACCGATTGCCACACCAATTTGGAAAATGCCGTCCTTTCTTTTGGCAGGGAAATAAAAGTAGTATACGCCGTTTTTGCAAGCAGCATCAGGGGCCCACATTTGTCTTT
>JAHEJC010000310.1 GCA_024639065.1 Lewinellaceae bacterium
ATGAAAAATACTTACAGTCACTGGATGGAGAATATCCGGGATTGGTGTATTTCCAGGCAATTATGGTGGGGTCAGAGAGTGCCAGCATATTATCTCATAGATCCTGCTGAAGAGCATAAAGATTTGGTTTTTGTAGCAAGTAGCCTGGATGCAGCCGTCATACAAGCACGAGAAGAAACTGGTATATCTGATCTGGCTGAAAAAGATTTACGCCAGGATGATGATGTACTAGACACTTGGTTCTCGTCTTGGTTATGGCCAATTACCGTCTTCGATGGTTTTGAAAAACAAAAGGATGTAGACTACTATTATCCTACGAATGTGTTAGTCACCGGGTGGGATATTATTTTCTTATGGGTGGCAAGAATGATTATTGCCGGTTATGAGTACCGAAGCCAACGACCTTTTGATACCGTTTATTTTACTGGAATGGTCCGGGACAAACAACGACGTAAAATGAGTAAATCCTTAGGTAATTCTCCCGATGCCCTGGGGTTGATTGATCAGTTTGGTGCGGATGGAGTCCGCTTTGGAATCTTGGCTAGCTCTCCTGCAGGTGGAGACTTGCTATTTGAAGAAAAGCTCTGTGAACAAGGCCGTAATTTTTGCAATAAGATCTGGAATGCCTGCAGACTGGTCAAAGGGTGGGAAACAAATCAAGACCTTCACTCAACAGAGGGAGATATTACTGCGATAAAATGGTTTCAGCATAAAACCCACCAGACCATCCAACAACTACACGACAATTTTGAACAGTATCGATTGTCGGACAATTTGATGAGTTTGTATTCTTTCACCTGGAATGACTTCTGCTCGCAGTATTTGGAAATGGTAAAGCCGAAACCAAGACAAAAAATTGCTAAAAAAACATATGATGAAACCATTCACTTATTTGAAGTTTTAATGCGATTGTTGCATCCATTTATGCCATTTATTACCGAAGAGATTTGGAGTCAATTAGCTAAACGATCACCTGGAGAAGATTGCATCATTCAGCCATATCCAAGTGAAACATCCTTTGATCAAAGTATTATTGATGGGACTGAATATGTTAAACAGCTAGTGGCCAAAGTGAGAGATGAACGGAATAAACATGGGTTGAAAATGAAAGATGCCATTGAGCTATTTGCTCAATCCAACCCAAAAACAATGGCCTTATCTCAGGATGAAGGAAGGAAATCTTTGTTGATTAAAATGGCCAATTTAAACGCCTTCTCCATTGTTGACGATCCTCCAGAGTCGTCAGTTGTTTTTATCAGTGGGGCCGAAAAGTATTGTTTAGTCGTGGAGCATACCATGAGTATCGAAGAGCAGCGCGCTGCAATTATCAAGGACCTGGATTATGCTAAAGGATTTGTGATATCGATTCAGAAAAAGTTGGGCAATGAGCGGTTTGTGCAAAATGCACCTGAGGCTGTTGTCTCACGAGAAAGGAAGAAGCTGGAAGATGGCCTATCCCGGGTAAAAAATCTGGAAGAAGCGCTGGCAGCACTATAACAAAGTACTGGACCTTTGAGTATTAAGCCTGGTTTGGTTAATTTATAAATAGGATATCTTAATATCCAATTAAATGTTGCCTGGGAGCCTGCCTTACTATTTGTAAAATGGCTACTAAGCATGATTTTCGATGAGGCGGTTCGTCTCAGTTATTTTTAAGGTAGATTGGGAACTATCAATTTGTTTGATTTGCTTTTACATAATAAATTTAATGAGTAAATTCAGTAAGAGTGTTAACTTGTTCAATAGTTTCATAGAACAGAATATAATTTCTATTAATGAAAATAGATACTTCATATTTTGATAGGTGCATTGCTACACTTGCAAAGGCCATAGAATTAATTAAACAGACCGATCAGCAGCAGATAGAATATGACCTTTATCGATCAGCTGCAATAAAAGAATTTGAAATCGTATTAGAACTATCTGCAAAATTATTGAAAAAGAGGTTGCAACCCTTTTTTGCGAGTAGGAGACAACTCGATAGCCTTACTTTTAAAGATATATTCAGACATGCGGTAAAACACAATATTATTGAACCAAATGTGGCAGATCGTTGGTTTGAATATAGAAACAATCGAAATATCACTGCTCATGATTATGGCAAAGGTTTTGCAGAAAACACGCTGGTACTGTTGCCACTTTTTGTTAGTGATGCAGTTGAATTATCTATTTCTCTAAAAAAGATTTAATTAGGTTTTCTGATGATAATTTCTGATAAGCACATCGATGTAATCATAAATATTGCCAAGCTAGTTTTTACCAATCCTGTAGAAATTTGGGCATTTGGAAGTAGAGTATCGGGTTCGGGACATGAGGGAAGTGATCTTGATATAGTTATCAAGTCAAAGTCTAAAAGCAATTGGAAAGAAATTGCAAAGTTTAAACATATGCTTCATGAATCCAATATCCCGTTTCTCATAGACATACTTATTTGGGATCTAATACCCGAGGGATTTAAAAATAATATTTTGGAAGACTATGAAGTGTTGGTAAATTTAGATCCCCATACTATTGAGGATTAATCGGCTTCAATTTCTGAGTCTTATATTTGTTAACTTGATATTGAATTTGATAAAAAGCTAGGATTAACAAAACCAATTCTAAATTATTAGACCTAGTTTAGTAAGCCTCTCATAAAAAAAGGTCAGCGGAAACCAGCTGACCTTGTAATATTTTTAAGCGATATTTATTTCTGTACCACAATCTTTTCAGTCTTAGTTCCGTTATTGGTAGCCACCCGCACCAAATAGGTACCATTAGCTAATCGTTCCGCATCAAACTCTATACGTTTATTGGTTACATCTGCAAAGTCCTGTATCTCGATCACTTTACCACTTATGTCCGCCAGTGCAACGATCCCTTTTGAAGGTGAATCAAAATTAAGATCCACTTTGATCAAAGCAGCGGTAGGATTTGGAAAGATGTTAACTACATGCTCCGGAAGTGGAATTTCGTCGACTTGAGTGGTAATATCCAGCATCAAATTTAACACAGGAGAACTACCTGATGAAAATCCACTAAACCAACGTCCCCCGTCAAATAACATGGTAGAGAACGCATAATAGAATGCACGACCAGTTCTTCCTGGTGTTTGATTACTCAACAAATGGAATATTGTATTACTGTTATCAATATAGCTTGTTGCCAAAAGGTATCTGGTGGCAGGCTTTAATTCAACACCTGGATCAAATGTTTCAAAATCATTCAGTTCTACATTAACCAGGGTTTGATTTTCATCATCTGAGCTAAATGTATGGGTTGCAATACCTACAAATCTAAACTGAGGATTATCTGCATCTAGCGGGGCATTGAAATCAAAATTGCTGAAATCCGGAGCCACTTCATCCGTAATTTCCAATAAATAAATAGTGGCACTTTTCCCAGCCAGTGATCCATCATCATCACTACTAAAAACAGCAAATTCTGCATTCATTGCCTTAACCCCTGACAGGGTAGGCCAAGTATTACTGGTGAAATATTGATTGCCAATTACATAATCAGTTCCTTCGCCTCTAAACCCACCTACCAAATATGTAGACTCGTCATCAAAAAATTCTTTCGTGTAAACTGAATTAGAGACGAAAAACCGCTGGGTGACAATATTGTCCTGCATATTCACATCGGGTTGATCAGCACTAGTTATTGCTTCATATACAATGGTGTAACTTCCAGGAGTTAATTCTCCTGGTGCCCATAAACCGGGCAATGAAATGTTATCATTGCTGGCTGATTTATAGGTTAATAAAGAAGTGCTATCTGAATAAATTGTTTCATTTTCAGGGTTCAGAATAGAGGCTTTGATGATTAAATCGGTTAAGGCGTTAGCACCATTATTGGTTACCAGTATTTGAAAACTTGTAGAATCCGTAGTTAATTGTGAAGCGGGTGTAGCCAAATTTATTCCCATAAAATACTCACCCAGAGAAACATTATACTCCGGTTTTTCAATGACTGCCACATCGTCAATAATCCAATAGTAGTAATCGCCATCGAATGTAAAACGAATTTTCACATCTGCTTGGTTGGCTGCTACATCTGAGATATCCACCAATTGCATTTCATCTACTTCCGTATCAAAATTCAATACCAAATCCGAATTGATGGTGTCTTCTACCCAGGTGTTGCCACCGTCAATGCTCACTCCAACCGAAGTAATCGCATCAAAAGTTCGATAATACTGTGTGAATTGAACCACCACAGTTGAACGCCCTTCACAACTGAAAGAAGGAGAGACGAGACTGGCATTGTGTGGTGATGGAGCCTGCCCTTGACCAAAAGCTCCGGGTTCTCCTCCATTGTCCAAAAAATCAGAGTTAAATATCGCTGCTCCATTAGCTACTGAATTGGATCCTATCGAACTTGCCTCTCCCCAATAAGCACCTAAAGACCCGGTACCATCCTCGGTCCACATCCAAACTGCATTATTGGTACCTACGTCGGCTGACCAATCATTCAACCCACCTGAAAATTCACCATTGGTATCTCCGGGACCACCCCATATATAAACTAATTCCTGAGCATTTAACCCCACAAAAAAAATGGTTGATAGTATTAAAAGTAAAGATTTACGAAACATAATTTCCTAGTTATTATTCAAATATGATTTATTACTATTATCTAAAACGGCGAAAGTTACAAAATATTCATATTAGTAGATAGTATTGCGCAATGAGTAATGAGTATTGGGTATTGAGTAATGAGAATTGGGTATCGAGTA
This sequence comes from Lewinellaceae bacterium, assembly GCA_024639065.1. Classification (GTDB taxonomy): domain Bacteria; phylum Bacteroidota; class Bacteroidia; order Chitinophagales; family Saprospiraceae; genus JAHEJC01. The sequence continues at coordinate 4,718 of JAHEJC010000310.1, forward strand.
TTGAGACATTTAGCATAGAAAGAATAAATGGGTGATTCTCCATAAAAAGGTATGATTATTTAGTTTTTAACTGGCACCATTTTTTAATAAATTGGCTTTTCCAAGATGGACAAGACACTAAAAGCCCTGGTTTTACACCCGGAAGGATCTTGGCAAATATGGTTGTCATCGCTCGAATAAAACAGTCCCGCGGACGAAAAATCTTTCAGGCCTCTTTAGTTTTTAATAAAAATTAAACAGGAGTAAGCCCTGAAAGCTTGCCCGCCGTAGGATAGGTTTGTTCGCCTTAGTGAGGTTGGAGATTTTAGAATACCGGAACAAGTGTAAGCCTGTAGGGGCGATTTATCTTAGCGAGGGTTTCAGGCCATCTGCTATCATTTGCGCCAAGAAGTGATTTATCTTAGCGAGGGTTGCAGGCCCTCGTAAAAAAAAGCGATTTATCTGAGCATGGGTCGAAGGCGTTTGCTTTAAAAAGTCCTTGCGATTGATTATTAACTCCCCAATTCCCTCAATTGAGCTGTACTCAACGATACTACACCAGACCGTGTACACGCCCATGCGGCAGCTTTATTGCTCCATTTAGCCACCTCTTTAATGGATAAACCGCACCCCAGAGCGCAAGCTGCCACACTGATAACGGTATCCCCTGCACCACAGACATCGGCTGCTTCAACTTGAATTCCGGTTTCGAAATGATCTGTCTTCCCATCCGTAATAAACAACCCATCTTTACCCAGAGTGATTAAGGATAGCTGGTTATTTAATCGACTTTGGATTGTTTTTGTAGTGTCAATTAGATTGGTCTTTACTTCTTGGGTAGAAATGTTCAAAGCCTGTGCACATTCATTGACATTTGGTTTGAATAGATTTACATGGTGATACGCCCAAAAGTTTTTGTGTTTTGGATCTGCCATGGTTAAGATATTCTTGGATCGGCATATCGAAATGACTTCATCAACAAGTTCTTGATCTAGAACCCCTTTGTCATAATCTTGAAATATTAATATATTGATTCTCTCATTTGAGATTAACTCGCGAATCGATGATATAAGCTTATCCTTTACCGAATTTAGTATAGGTGCTGTGGACTCTTTATCTACGCGTAGCAAATGCTGTTGACCGGCCATGTATCTCGTCTTTAGCGTGGTAGGCCTTGATTTCACAATAAAGATATCTGAAGTAGGTATCCCATGGTGCTCACAGATGTTCTTCAAATCTGATCCTTCTTGGTCATTGCCAATCACACCCAGAAGGTTTACCATGACTCCCAGCCGTTTTAGGTTTAAAGCTACATTGGCTGCCCCCCCAAGTTTTATGATTGTTTTTTCATAGGTCATTATGGGTACAGGGGCTTCGGGTGAAACTCGTTCCACACTGCCCTTAATATAGCGGTCAAGCATGACATCACCTAAGACGATAATATTCAATTGGTTTATTCGGTCAATCCATTCAATCATAATAAATTATTCTCTTGCAAATATTTAAAAATTAACTGGCTTGCTCCTTGATTAGTTTTTATATAATGAGCTATGGTTTTGGAAATATCCTCATAAATCATAGGATTTGATAACTTATGCAAAGTATCCCTAAATTCGTTGTAATTGTTTACGACAAAAACAGCTCCTGATTCAACCATTTCAACTGCTTCCGGAAAGTTTGAATAATTAGGACCAATGATAACCGGTATCTGTTGAGCCATTGGTTCGAGGATGTTATGAATACTTTTTCTAAAACCGCCCCCAATAAAAGCAACCCAACCATATTGGTATATTTTATTTAGCAAACCTATCGTATCAACAATTAGAACTTGATGGTTGTCATCTATTGATTCACTGCTCCACAAGGAATAGGGAATATCGATCTTTGCTTTGAGTACTTCAATTTTTCCTTTAGATACATCATGCGGAACCAAAATATACTTTAGGTCATCGGAATTGTTTTCTTTCAACCAATCAATTAAAATATTTTCTTCTTCGGACCAACTACTCCCAAAAATGATGGTGCGTTTATTCGCACAAAAATCTTTTATTTTTGCTATGGGATCAGAATCTTGAGCGATTTTACTTACTCGATCAATTCGGGTGTCACCAGTTAGTTGAACATTTGAGAATTCATACTTTTTTAATAGCTGGAGCGTCTCTTTATTTTGGGTAAAAATTTGATTAAATTTTTGCAACTGAAATCGAAAGGAGCGAGCATATGATTTAAACAAATACTGATTTGGTCTGAAAATAGCAGAGATCAATATTATCGGAATTTGCTGATGATGGCAAGTATGTATGTAATTATACCATAAGTCATATTTAGTTAGAATAAATAGTTTTGGGTGAAATTTTTTAATCCAATTTTTCGCATGCTGAGGCAGATCGGCTGGCAAATAAAAAATCCAGTCAGCATATTCATAATCTTTGGTAGGCAGGTATCCGGATGGAGAAAAGAAAGTCAATAATATTTTTTCCTGGGTATGGTTTTTAATAAGCTCTATGATTGGCCGTGCCTGCTCAAACTCCCCGAGTGAACTGCAATGAAACCAAATCGGTGATTGATTGATGGAAAAGGATTGGATTAACTGTGCTTGGTGAGATCTACCTTGTAACCATTCCTTCGCTTTGGGGGAAAAGAGGCTGGCTGCTTTTATCGCAAAAGTATAAACCCAAATACCTATAGTATATAGTCTGTTCATGGTTATTGATTAATTCATCGATATAGGAATAATCCAACCAATGCTAAATCCGAAAAACCCATCGGTCTTTTGTTGATCATCAATTTGTAGTAAATCAATGTTGTATCCACGCCGATTGACTGTCACGTAAAGACCGGCATTTACTGCAGCATAGAAATTTATTTGCCGATTATCAGAGACAAAAAGATAGCCGATAGATGCAGCTGCACCTAAACCGTTTGAAAGGCGGTCATATCCTTTTCGCAGATCTCCACTTAATTGTGGTATGGGTGCTGCATCATCTTGGATATTGATCTTATGTTGAACAAACCCCGGTCCTGCCTGAAACCATATTCCGCGTGTCGCAACATCGGAAGTCAACCATTTCCCCAACATCATATTGATGATGTGTCCTCGCATTTTCAGGATCGGGAAAGAAGCTTGCAGATTGGTCGAAACAATACTTCCATTCTCCCCACGTAAAGGAGCGAGCACGTCTTCTTTGATATTGGAACCAAATAAAAACTGATAATGTAGGCAGAGGGACAATCTTGCCCGTGTAAAGTAATTGATGCGGGCTCCCAAATCAAAATTGATTCCATACCGGTCGCTTAAAGCCCCCACTGGAGATTGTAATCCATAAT
>JAHEJC010000311.1 GCA_024639065.1 Lewinellaceae bacterium
GTCAACAAATTTTGGAGGTAGACGCATCGAGACGGTGTAAAAAGCGGAATCATTGGACAGGTCTTTTTCAATCACTAGACCCAGGTCGAAGCTTAATTTCATTAATTTAGGACCAGCTAAAACGCGTGCTTTTCGCTCGGATTTTGCCAGTGCTTGTTTCGAAGATAAGGTCTTCAGGAAATTGTCAAACGCTAAGGTAGAAGTAGAAATCTTTGGACCTGATCCGAGGGTATCCATAAGATTCGCCCCATTGGATATCCACCATTTAAACAATTCAATTTCCATTTGACTCAATTCCTTTTTTCCCTCGGGAGGCATGAAGTCATCATGTGTAGGCTCATGAGTAACTCGTTTTATCAACTCACTCGAAGATGGATCACCAGGCTGGATTATTGAGGCACCACTATCACCTCCATCAAACATTTGATCAAATGTGGCCAGGATAAGACCTCCTTTCGATTTTTCAGGATTATGGCAGCTTACACATTTCGATTGTAAAATAGGTAAAAGGATTTCTTCAAATACCAGCATCTGCTCAGGAGATTTTGGTTTTACATCATTCCTTTTTTCGTTTTGGGCTAATTGTTGAAATGGTTGTATTAGAAAATCGCTTCCATGGGTAAGTGATCCTCCTTGGTGCCCTGTATAAAAAATGGCCAACCCAAGGATGATTAATAAGGATCTGTAGATAAGTTTATGGACTGATTGGTAACCGGCTAAATATTTATGACGAAAATAAATCGTCCAGGACAACAAGATAACCGATACGATTCCTCCCCAACTGTGTAATTTCAAAAGCGATTCGCCATATTCTCCACTCGCACTTAAAAAAACACCCGCCATCACGGACAAGATGGATAAGAGCAAGGTGATTTGATATAATAAGGAAAGCATCCGATTAATCATTTGGTTATTTGATTTTCTCGTGAACCATTCTGCCGTAAAAATTAAAATCAAAAAGGCCAAAGGGAAATGAATCAACAAGGGATGCAAGCGTCCAAAAGTGTTCAGCAAAAAGTTATCGTTTTGAATGTTTAGGAAGGGCATAGCAAGCACCACCAAGCTCAGAAGCAAATAAATAATCCAGAAATTTCTATTTGTTTTTTTCTTATTAGCTGATCGCATCTTATTGGTAAAGGATAATATTTATAAACTCGATAGTCCGAGATAATGAAATTATTCAAATTTGTTTAATTGCCTACTGCTTAGCTAAATATTTTTTGGACATCCAGGATCTAACGTCGGAAAATTGGTAGGTATAGCTCTAGATAAATTTTTTTGAATACCATTTACAGTTGGGTATAAATAAATTTAGAGGTTTAAACAACATGGTCTAAACCTCTAAACTTCTAAATCTTTGAACTTTTAATTTTTCAAACAGCCCATTGCCTTTTTCTCAACTGGTCATGAATCGCAGGACTTAACTTTTGCAAAGCATTCAATATCAAACTTCGATCAGTAGGAAAAGGAGCAGGGCTCTTACCAAGTTTTCTTTTTGACGCTGGTGAAAGTGCCCTTTTGTCTCCCCGAAAAGAGCTACTGTAATTCTCAAATCTTTCTATCACATCGAAAGGACGGGTATCTACTAATTTCCCTGCTTGATCAAAAATATCCAGATTACCTTTAATAATTAAATCTTTCTCTTGAAAGACCTCAAGGATTTTTGCGTTGATTCGAACCATCCTAGGCGTCTTGACATCATTTCCGAGTGTATCTTTGAGTACATTACCGTTGTCATCTAAAACATAGTCAAACCCTTCCTGAATTTCTTTAGAATCTTTGTAAACCTTCTCACTGACCCTCTCTGGACTAATATCGATGGAATAAATAACCGCATCTACATGATAGTCTATAGGGCCATCTGCATCATTTAGATGATAGGATGTCCAGAAGCTGTTCATACCGACAACATCCAGATTAAGATGATTATCTATATAATAACCCATCCAATCTCCGGATGAATTGGAAATATCCACGGCAATTCGAGTTTTGCCATAATAATGGGCTGTATCCAACAGATCATAAAGAGCAGAAATGTCTGTAAATCTCTTGGCATTTGTAAAGCAGTCATATGCTTTACGGGCAGCTCGCTTATCTCCGTTCCTGCCCAATGCGATTAATGACTTGCCTTCTTCAAGGTATCGATCCAATAACTTCTTTTCCAAATCGGCGATGATTTGATTTATTTTTACAAATTGAAAAGTAGCTTGGTAACCGTCTTTTTCAGCATCCAGAGGGAGTAAAGGTTTCACCAGGGCTTGCCGAGACATAACCCGATATCCAATATTTAGGACATGCTCCAGATCTTCGATTCGATCACTTTCATATTTATCAAGTAAGCGGTCCATATCTTCTCCGGTAGCTTTCTTAAACGCTTCTTCAAGTGATAATACATGCTTGAGTTTTTGGTTTTGCTTGCGCAGTTTTCTAGCAGATTTGGATATCGCTTCATCGTAACGACCTTGGTTGATCATTTTCTGGGTTGATGTACAGGATGACCACAAAAACATGGCGGTTATGCTCATAATCCAGATAATCTGATTGATTTGGTGTAGAATTGACGTTTTCATAGTTAAATTAATGTTGGGTTAACTAATGGATTACAACTAGACCGAAAAAAATTTCTGGAGGGGTATTAATAAAAAGTTAAATCAGAAAATTGTGATGCAATGTTTAAGGAAGAAGTATTAATACATGGTATACGATTTAAGTCCTTGGTTTCTTTCCATGAGTAAATTCTCTCCTACGTAGTCATCATAAAAAGCAGTGATAAACCATACCGAAACCTGCCCAATACAAAGAGACTTCAAGTACATAGGCTCATATGAGTAAAGCATTTTTGTCGAGTATAAATAATTTCTATTTCCATTCTTCATCCGGTATTTCGTCCAGGATCTTCTTGATGGCCTCTACATCTACTTTTTCTTCTTCTACTATATGTGAAACCAGTCGATCCATCGATCCTTCAAAATAGTTCGATACGAGCTGTTGAAGGCTGGTTTTACCGTAATTTTTTTTGCTGATAATCGGAAAGTATTCGTAAGTTCTTCCATAGGCTTTATGGTCCACAAATCCCTTTTTTTCTAAGATACGTACAATCGAAGAAATGGTGCTATGTGGTGGTTTGGGTGATCCTAACTGCTGGATTATGTCACTCACCGTGCATCGATTGAGCTGCCAAATAATATGCATGATTTCTTCTCCGGTCTTGGTTAATTTTTTCATTTGTTGGATAAATGTTTTAGTTCTTTGAGATACAACACTCGTTTGCGGGCATAATCATTCCATTCCTTTTGGAAGTGTTTGGTTTTTAAGTAGCGATTGTATTGGTTGATGGCTATCTGTTTATCTTTGTAATATTCATCAGCCAGTCGGGCTTTAAAGAATATATACTTTGGATCTGGTTTATACCGATAGGCTTCCTCATACTGCTTTAAGGCTTCGCGATTCTGGTGTAAGTCAGTATATATATCGCCCAGGTTGGCATGATAAACAAATAAGTTTGGCGAAATGGCATCCTTGATCGCTAGATCAAAATGATAGATAGCATTTTCCCATTGCTCCTTTTTGGAATAGGCCGTGGCCAGATAATAATGCGTGTATTCATTGGATTCTTCATGTAATAGTTTTTCCAAATGGGAGATGGCTAAATCAAATGAATCTATTTGTAAAAAGGAATAACCCAGCATTTTTTGATAATAGGGATTCAGGTCTATTCGCCCCTTGGTTTTGAGCAAAAAGCGAACTGCTTCAGCATATTCTTTTTTAGTGTATTCCATTTTGGCTTTACTCATTATAGTTTGCAGGCTGGTTGTGTCCTGTAAATAAGCTAAGTGCAATAAACTGTCCGCTTCTTCTAATTGGTCATTAGCTAAAAATAATTCAGATAGATCTCGGAGTACACCAATATCTTTTGGATTTAATCGGTGTGCATGAGCAAAATACAAGAAAGCCTCGCTTTTCAATCCGGCCTTTATCGCGAGTTGAGCGTTTATCTTATAGTAATAACTATTGGTGCTATCAATTTGGATAAGTTGTCTATAATAGCGGATCGCTTTGGGCAGATCATATTCTTGATCATAGATAGATCCTAATTGAGCAATAGCGCTGAGGTTGGTACTATCCTGATTTAAAATTTGTAAATAAGATTTTTTGGCTTCCTTCAACAAACCCAGCCGGCTTTCACAAGTGGCTTTCATGGACAAATTGGCAACAGTCGTATCCATGTCCTGTAACAAGGTTAATGCTTTAGCATATTGTTGTTGAGTAAAGAAATCATTGGCTGTTTGTGCCTGGCAAATTGCATGAATAAACAGTAGCTGAAAAATCAAAAGTAACTTAATCATGATACAAAGGTATAATGAATATTCCAGCTAAGAAACTATTGATAACGTTAAATAACGTAAAAATACGTTATTATTAAAACTGGATCTGTATGGATACTAATTAAATGGGCAAAAGATCAAAAATCATAGATCATAATGGATTAATCTTTTAGTAGGTAATTCACCTTTGAATCAATAATATCTGGTATACCTTGCTTGATTAATCCTACGGCGGTATGCCGCACTGACATTTCCATAACCTAATACTTTATATTGCTCTTCTATTTCTTCCCTCTCGCCTATACTTTTGTTACGGCGAGCTGGCAAAGATATCATCCCATCCATCTGGGAGTCGGGAACCAGAAACCTGGAACCGTTATTCCCTTTGCCCTTAACCTTTTACCCCTTTACATGGCTTACCAATCCCTGCGGGCTGAGCAATCCAGCATGATTTTATGTATTAGTTGAATATCAGATACACGAATCACAAATTCACTTTTACAACCATATTATGAATACAAGATGACTTTTACTATCAAATACACCTATCGCACTACCGTCACATCACCAGTAAAATGTAAGACTTCACCATCCAGAAAACGGACGCTTGCAAGGTATACATAAACTCCCGGGCTAACTTTCTGGCCCCTGACTTCACCGTTCCATCCGGATTGGCTATTCGGTAAGAGTTGATTTTCCACATATAGTAAATTGCCCCAGCGATCATAAATTTGGAGCGATTCGATCAATTGAATATTCGGTATGCGACCGTACCCATTAAAGAAATCATTGAGTCCGTCGCCATTGGGACTGAATACATTGGGAAATTGGATGGTGCGATCTTGAATAATTTGTAAATTAAAGGAATCACTGGCTGTACAACCTTGATCAGATGTAGCCATTAATACAATCTTGAGGTCACTGGATGGCAACCATTCAATGAATGAGCAAGGATCTCCACAAGACAATGTGGCTGGATTCCAGGAAGTGGATTGTATAGTATAATTCGTTTGGACATCAATTGAAAAAGATTGGCCGATCGCTATCACGGTATCACGGCCGATTTCAACAACGAATGGTTCGGGTGCATTGAGCGTCAGATTTTCTATCAACTGACATCCAAATCGATCCTCAACACGAAGTTCGTAATCTTGACCACCAAGATTGTCTACTACAAATGGATCACTGAGTAAAGATGAATCCAGAAAGATTTGAAAAGGTGAATCGATGCTTAGATCAGGATTAATAGAAATACTGCCATCCTGGGTATCATGGCACCTTGGATCAACCAGATCCCAGGAAGCGCCAACCTCTGTGTCGGGTACAATCGTTAGGTTTAAGGAGACAATACTATCACATCCAATGGAGGAAATTAATGAATCGACATAGGTGCCTGAAACGTTTAATGAACTAATGCCAAAATCATAAACCGATCCTTCACAAATGGAGTCAATGACATTATAGAACTTGGGAATAACATGGACTACTTTAACATTGGAAATGGAACGACATCTGGAGTTAGTAAGATTCTGTACACTATTGGCCAAAAGAAAACGGTAATAATAAAATCCGCTTTGCAGATTAGAATGCGCATGGGTCAAAGCAGTCGCCCCTGGAATATCTGACCAGGTAGCCCCTTCATCCAGACTTTCTTGCCATTGTATTTGAGGGGTATCATATTGATCACCTTCTATTGTTGCATCCAAATCAATCGGATTACCATCTTCACAAATATTGGCTACCTCTTCCGGCAGAATAAAAGTGCCTGGCCCACAGGGTCTAAAAGAAATATTGTCCAATGCCAAATCATTGCCGAATCCTCCCGGTGCATTATTGCGCAAGGATAATTGAATGGATGTTTGACCAGGATTGGTCGTGAAAGTAAATCCATAGGTATGCCAAATCTCATCTTGGGGGATAGCACCCGAACTGAAAGCATCCACACTATCTATTAAAAAAGAAACATTGGGTAAGATGTGGTCAGCGACACCGGTGCGAATAAGATTGATTACATCCGCTGAAAAGACGTATAGTGTATTTTCACATAAACCAGTAACCTCTTGAATATAAAATAATCCTGGGCTAAAGCTCGCGTTTACCACCATCATGTAACCGTCTGTATCACCGGAATTGTCACCAATGTTTAACCAGGTTTGGTAATTAAAAGACCATCTACCGGTATTATTAGTAATATTGTAAAAACCATCTTCAGGGGGTGGATTGCGTTGATAAGTATATCCTGGGGCAATATTGGGATCAGTTTGTAGTATAACGTCGGTTCCAGATCCGAAATCACCTGCCACAAAAATATTTTCTCCGAGACTCCCCGAACAAATGTCTGCTTGCCCCAGCACAGGATCTAGCGAGGTGAAATAAAAACCAATACACAACAGAAAAAGAATATTTCTCAATAGCTTGTTCATTTCTTACGCAAATACTTTACAACCTTCCGTACAATTGGTACAAATATCAATTTGATCTCTACCGTGTAGAATACGATTGCGGAAGGCATTGTATTTCGCACCGAACCAAATTTCGTGAAATGTTTGCTTATTCAAATCACCCAAGACATGCTGGGCATCTTTATCAAAACAACAGGGAACCACCTTACCATCCCAGGTGATCACACAGCTGTGCCATAGTTTCCAGCATTGGTTGAGCAATGGATTTTTAATCGCATAAGTTCCATTCTTCTGCCGTGCGTATCTAGAATATTTTTCAATAGTTGGAATTAAGGATTGGTCATTTTCATAATCATATATCTGAGCGGTTTTTAGCTTGACCTCATCAATGCCGATTTCAGCTGCCAAGCGGTATACACCCTGGATTTGATGTTGATTGGGTTTGACCACAAGAAACTGAAATATAGTATGTGGATGGGACGCTTTCAATCGTTTTTTCCACTTTATAATATTTTTCGCGCCAGCAATCACTTGATCTAACGAACCTTCTTTTCGATATTGTTCATATACTTCCTGGGTGGTTCCATCAACGGATATGATTAATCTGTCAAGTCCAGACTCTACCGTTTTATGCGCATTCTGATCATTCAAAAAATGTCCGTTGGTTGAAGTGATCGTATAGATTTTATGGGAATGCGCATAGTTGACCATGTCCAGAAATTCAGGATTAATGTAGGGTTCGCCCTGGAAATAAAATATTAGATACATCAAATGACTTTGTAAATCATCGATAACCGATTTGAAAAAGTCTCGTTTTAGATTACCTGTCGGACGGGTAAAACTTCTCAAACCACTAGGGCATTCCGGGCATTTCAGATTGCATGCCGTAGTAGGTTCGATGGAAATGGACATAGGCAAGCCATACTGCCTAGCGATTTTTTTCATCCTGGAATAGTGATATGAGGCATACAACTGGGATGCATTCTTCAATTTTCCCGAAGACATTTTACGTATAAACCGTAATGAATCCTTTACCATGAGTTCAAATAAACGAAGAATTATGTATTTATATCAAATCAATCTTAAACTTATCCAATATTCTAAGTTTAGGCAGCCGATCGATTTTTTGAAGTGTAAATAATTTTAATTTGCGAAATTCACGTCAATTATTGTCCGGATATTGTATATGGATTAATCATGTTTGAATTTTTAAAAAGACTATTTGGTTTTAAGGAAAATACGGAAGTAGAAGATCCTATGAAATATTTAATTGTAGGCCTT
>JAHEJC010000312.1 GCA_024639065.1 Lewinellaceae bacterium
TATACACAAATACACCATTGTCCATTACCTGGCCTTTTTGGGTTCCATCCCAGCCGAGGTTTGATTGATTAGGCGGTATGTTTTGAGTTCTAAACACCAATGAACCGAACCGATCGAATATGACCAATTCTTTAATTTCGACGATGGTAGATTGAGTAAATATGGTGAAGTAATCGTTGAGCTGATCTCCATTTGGAGAAAAGACATTAGGAACAAAATATTCAACTTGAGGTTCCTGGATGCGCACCCATTTTTCACTACCAGTGACACAGCCTAAACTGTCTATCACCAAGACCGTGACTAGGAGATCTTCGCTAGGCGATAAAATTATCGATTCACAATCTAAGCACGCGCTTGCATTCCAGATAATAGATGCAATACGGTCTGGATTTATATCTGACGCAAGCAATATTTCTATGGAATCTCCAGGGCTAATATTTACATCCGGACCTAAATCTGCGCTAAAGTCTACCAACGCGGTATCTCTGGTGATTAATATGGAGTTACTGACTATACAGCCGTTCAAAACATCCATGATTCTCAGTGTGTAATTACCTGGTTCAGTTACGTTTAAGTCAAGCTCGTTTCCAAGGGGATCATTATTTTGATTGACCCATTGAAGATTAACCGTATTATCATAATCAAATAACCCCATTAATGTGATCATAGAAGGCTCACAAGGAAGAATTTCTGTATCAGCACTAATATCTAAAGGAGGTAGACCATTGTTAGCTATTAGTACAACAGTATCGGCATCACGACAGGCAACGTTTGGGTGGTTAATATTAAGAATATAAGTGCCAGGTAGATCTACCTGAATTTGGATGGATGAAGGGTCATTAAGAATGCGACCATCCATTGTTTTCCAACTTATAAAATCAGTGGTAGAAGAGCCTGATGCATCTAATGTAATCGTATCCATTGAACAATCAAATGAGTCTGTTGCAGTAGCTTCCGCTATAATATCCTCTATTATTATTTCAATGGTATCTGACTGATTACACCCACTGGTTCCATCGCTAACGGTAACACTATAGACGCCTGGCTGGTTAATGGTGATAGAAGAATCTGTTTCTCCGGTAGACCATTGAATTATAGGTCCGGGAGTGCCTATATTTAGGACCAAGGATTCGCCAGGACATAACCAGGTATTTTCCTCCAGTTCAAACTCACTAATGGAACAAAGTCTAAAGCATTCAGAAAATTCAGACGTTGAATTGTTGGCATCCGTGACCGTTGCAGTCAGTTGGGCACCAGCGGCTAACATCGTGGGAAAGAAGAACGACCAATCGCCAGTGCCATCAGCTATTGTCTCACCCAAATATTCATAACCTTGGCAGGTCGCACCTGGACACTCCAGATGTAAAAATATTTCTACACGGCCACTAGCAATAGCTGTTCCCTGAATATCAGTGAAAGTAACATTATCGATAACTGGTTCAAGTGGTGCGATAAGCCCTTCAGAAAGATTGACTATTCCAATTCCATTACAATATAAGCTGTTCAGCGTATATAGCTGGCCCGGCACAGCCGGTTGAGTGGGATGATTTGCTGAGTTAATTCCAACCAAGTCGTTATCATTGATTTCATTTCCAGTGATAATGATATTTCCTACCGCATTTAATAAGGAAATTCCCGATCCATTTTGGTAGATATGATTATTCGCTATTAAGTGATTTTGATTTTCAGCAGGATCCGTTCCAATAAACCCAATCGTAATTCCACTGGAATTATTTTGAAATAATTCATTGCCTTCGGCTACCGTGTTAATACCAACAAATCCAATACCCGTATTGTTATAGGCACAAACATTGCGCTGAGAGAATAAGGTCCCGCCGACCTGGGTATTTCCTCCTAAAATATCAATACCTATTTCCTGATTCCCCAGATCGAAAGTCATGGATGGGTCGGTGCCTACAAAATTTCCAAATACCTCATACTGTGCATCGATCCCTCTCAAAAGCATTCCCTTGTACCATCCGCCAACAATATTACCTTCGCTATTACCGGAACCGCCTATTACAATTACACCTCGATTGGAAGGAGCAGCATAAATGCCTACACAATAATCACATAAATTTGAAACCTGATTTGTTTGGTCGTCAATACCGAAAACGTTGGACTGGACATCCACGTCATTCCCATTGGTTATTTTAAGTCCGGAGACAGCCGCAATGTTCGAACTTATACCACCTTGCATATCGGTAAATTTATTTCCTTTGCCAATTCCTCCAATCAATATATTTTCAACTGGTTGGAGATTATTGCCAATTTCGATGTAGGTGATGGTTGCATTTTGTGCCGGAACACCGCCCAGCCCTACAAAGTGCAGGCCGGAAACCTCCGTATTATTTGATAATATGGGTAGGGCAATAACTCCAACATCAGGATTGGGTATTTGTGAACAATTGATGATGACATCACCAATATTGCCATTTTGGGTAGTGCCGTCGATTGTCAATCCATCGTGGTCAGTTGTAGCTGGGAGCGGTGATTCCAACTGAATAGTAAAATTGGTACCAAGAATATTGAATTCAATGTGATTCAATCCTGGCGTATTGTTCGCACATTCAATCGCTTCTCGTAAGGAGCCTGCTCCCTGGTCATTATTATTCATAACTCGGATCACTCCATTGACATCCGGATTGCAGGCAGAGGTGTTTTCAATTACTTGAATGTTATCTAATAACAAAGGTGAAAACCATCGACCAAATCCAGAGAATGAAATCAAGACATTATCTAGATTACCAAATTGTGATAGATCTATTTCTATGGTTTTAAACTGATCACAAGATGGGATCATGAAAGTACCTCCGGTGTTTGCCGGAGGATCATTGGTGGCCAAATTGATACTGGCTGCACTAAAAATTTTTTCTGCTGTTTGACATTCGGCACTCACTTCTACTTCCAATTCATTGGCAATAAAATCATATCTGGGTAAATAACCGATATCAAAACTCAAAACAGGATTCTGATAGTTTGTGAAATCAAGTAAAGGCAGGGTTATAGTAGCTTTTTCATTACTTGGTGCTGATCCAGTTATTGCGGCAAAACAATTTTGACAATTATCCAGCGCTGCGTCGGAAGCGACCGTCCAGTTTACATATTGACTTGATTCAACGGTATAAGACGCAGCGATTTTACATGAACTAAAGTCTTCGTAAAATGGTAGTAAAGAACCCTCATTCTGATAGACCCGATAGACACATTGATCATCGTTATTTGGATAATTATCCGGGGCCCCATTTGGGATATCGGTTCTTATCCGTATTAAATTCTTACCGGGAGGTAAAGCGATAGGGTCCAGATCCACCGATATGACTCCATTGGGAACTATGGTTGTATTGAGCAGCTTATTCAAAACTTGTACCCCATTCACATCAATTATTATGGAAAAATTATTGACTGTTTGAGTGCCATGATTTTTGACATCTACCTGAGCGGTGTACATAATATCACAGGTTCGGTAGTTATCTGAAATAGCAACTATTCCCAAATCTAAATTATTGGCAATTACTTGATCGCAACTTGTTGAATTATTAACTAGATTTAGTCGGTTAGTTTCTATATATGTTCTCATCCGCAAAGCTTGCCCTTGAGTAAACGCTTCCCAGCAACCACCCGTGTAATCCATATAGTTTTCAATTAAATCCGGTTTATCTCCATTGCCGCCTATTTCTACTGCACGGTATGGATTGTTCACGCTTGTATCGTCTCCATCTGTGGTGCATGAGTTCCCAGGCATTCCACAAGGGTTGCCCAATGTGCCTGGATCACTCTTTGGCGGGGTATCGCACACCCGGTCATTATCGGTCAGACAATCATTATTTGGACAACCACCCTCAAATGGATGAGAAAGAGATAGATAATGCCCCGTTTCATGACAAATCAGTCCTGACCAAAATGAGTTAGAACTAAAAACGGTTCCATCTAATGAACTGAGATACACCCCGGATGCATCCGGAAGATTGGTCACCACAAATAAATTATAATACCGATCGGTCGGCCATTTAATGGCATCCAGTGGAGCGATCAAATTGGTATACTCATCATCAATTACAGGATCATTAGGAAATGATGCATAGATTGGATCATGATATCGGATAATTCCGGATGTATACCTACCTTGAGGATCTGCATTAGTCAGGCACAACTCAATTTCTGTATCAATTCCGCTAAATGGATTACCAAATACCATACCACTTGAATGCCTAAACCGATCACTACTTTCTTGGATAATTTCTTTAACCCGTTCATCCGTTGGATTGGCTGTAGATCCATAGGTTGAACAATCATGCAGTATATGCACCACTACCGGAATTCTATAGACGGGGGGATTACTTCGGACACTTATTTTTTGGTTTAAGGCAGCGCTGTATTTATTTCTATAAACGGATTCAAATTCCTTAAATCGTTTGGAATAGTCAGGATTAGAGAGCAGTTCTTTTTGATGGATTAAATCAGACGGGCAATACAAAGCAGGGTTGAGCTGTGCAACGGTGAGTGTCCCCAAAAGAATTCCTAATATTGTAAAAATTGGTTTCAAAATAGTGTGTCTTTCATTTGAATGGCAAAAGTATATAAATTCAAGATCGATAATGATTAAAAGACTCTATATCTAATGTAAAAAGGGATGATTTTATTTTGAAACGGCAAGAAATGCACCGCCAGGTTGATACGTTATGCACCAGACAACGGGTAGCAATGAAACAGGATTGCCAAGACATACAGGATTGGTAAACTAAAAAGGTTTTTTGACCATGGTAGCTTAAAAAACGGCGTCGAGTCATCGTTTTACCTGAAATAAGGGATATTAAGAAATGAACCGAAAAGTCGCCTGAAGCGGATTTCTAAAACCCTGGGAAAGGTATGCCAATATGATGGCTCTGGTCCAATTTATTATGAAAATAATTAGTTACTTTGATGCAATTGTATAAATTAAGACCTTTAGAGCATTGCTATATGAAAGCAGCGTCTGGAGCCTTAAAGTTGTTTTTCATCTTTGTTGTTGGTATTAGTGTTTTTATTATGTCGATGAAGGACGTTTCAGTTTGCAGTTTTTATTAGATCCAGGTGAAGTCTTTCTAATGTTTTTATGGTCGGGAATTTATATAGTTTTCCATTGTCACCCGTCCAATACCATGTGTTTGGTTTAAAAAAATAATTTGTTGTTTATATGATCTATGTTTTATCAATCATTATGGCTGGATTGTTTGTTGGTAATTCTACCGAACCAACACTTGATGTGATCGTTTCCATAGAAAATATCAAGGACCTAAAAGGAACTATATATGTGGCTATCTATGAGGAACCGGACAATTTTCCGGATGATTTACACTGGACCAACCGGGTTGCTCAAAAAGTGCAGGCATTTAATGAAACAATTGTTTTAAAAGATATACGGGCTATCGAATATGCTATCGCGGTGTACCACGATGTAAACGATAATATGAAGATGGATAAAAATTGGCTGGGTATACCCAAAGAGCCCTATGGATTTTCTAACAATGCCATACCAAAATGGTCACCCCCGAAATTTGAAGATTGCAAGATGATGCTCTCTGACGAAAATACTTCATTTACCATCAGGCTGATCCATTAAATACTTTATGTGGAATGCTTTGAATTTTGGTATACTATGCTTTAATCAAACTAGAAACCCTGAATACAATTCATTTCAATCATTGACGATTGCCGATTAAGCCATTGCCGATTGCGGATTTTAGTACTTAAAAACTTCACGCTCTTTTGACTATCACAAGCTACTCATTGCTTTAATTTCAGACCCTGAATTAATCCAATATGCCCTAGTAATGATATTTATTATTTGTTTGTACCATGAAGAAGGAATCCAGTCAATTTATTGAATCCGGCATATCCAAACCTCTAATCCTAAAAACCTATAACCCGTATTACTTTCTAAGAAGTATCCAGTGAAGTCCCAAGCTATGGCATGTAACGGCATACATTTGACAATTACTTAGCCAGATCTTCTTTTCCAATTCGGATGGCTAGAACATAGGGTGGATGGTCAGCTTCCCAGTACCCATAGGTGGTAGCTACCAGGGTGCCATCGGGCAGCTTCTCTAATGCAGGATATGCACAATCACTTCCGCGATGATTATCTTTTAATCGGATCCTCAATTGACCTTCCTGGCCTTTTACAAGATCCTCATAAGTACCTACCCAAGCTACCCAATCTCCGGCCGTTGGACTTACCGGGCCTGCTTTTTCATATAAATACTTTTCATCACAATCTACGCAAGATGATTTCAATTGATTAAACCTGGAAAGTGCCGGACTGTTGTCCCGAAACGAAATAAATAATCGTCCATCATCCATATAAATGGCTTGATGTCGATCCCCGGTTAAAGCATTGGGAAGTTCTTTTGGATTGCTCCAATTTTTACCTTCATCATCTGAAAAAATTATATGAGAATTCATCCTTCTGGAATTTTCCCGAAGCAACACGGCAATTTGATTCCCATCAGGTGAACGGACAAAGCCGGGTTCACATAAGTGAATGATTCTGTTTTCAAATATAGATTCGGGGAAGCTCCAGGTCAAGCCTCCATCATATGAAAAAGTTTTGTATAAAATGAATTTTGATTGATTGTGCTGGGATTTAATGTTTGCCTCGACGGTTCTTCCCATATGACTAAAATATCGACCATCATCATGAAACATAGCCATGTAATGACCTTTACCGGTATTGAGTTCCATAAGGTCGCCCATCACCACAATACCTCCCCAATCTCCTACCTTGTCGAGCTCACTCCACGATTCACCATCATTTTCAGAAATAGCCATCCTGGTGGGATAAAGGCCAGAAAATAGAATGAGCCGTTTTTTGCCTGAAGCATCCTCTACCGGAAATAAAGTAGGTACTTCTAAGGAGGTAGCCCAACTAGCAGGAACATTTATGCGCTGGCTCCAATTGATTCCTCCATCTACACTTTTTTTGTAGACAATATCACCCTTACCATGTCCCTTAGGATAAACACAAAGAATCGTTTTTCCATCATCGAGCAAGTGAGTCGTGGGATGTCCTAAATATTGGGTTGGATCCTTATCAACAACATATTGAATATCTTCTCGATCATTGAGATCAATGAAAGGGATGCTGTAATAATTGGTAGAATAAGACTGGATATCAACCCCATGGTTTACCGGTTGAGCGTCAAGTTGGTTTATAATTATTAGGTGTGCTATAATAATTTGACTGATAGAACACTTGAATTTTTGTTGTAAATCCACAATATTTTATTGATTAGGAAATAAATAATGCATAATATTACAGAATATGAGCCTTAGATTCCTTAAAATAAGCAAGTTTAGTGTGGTAATCTTAATTTCGTTTGGTTTAATGTTTTGTGTTAGTTCAAAACCAGAACCACCAGATTATTTCGGCTACACTTTCTTAAAATGCGATACTATTCAGTGGCATTTAGATTCACGATTGGAAGAAACCAGTGGACTATTGAAAATAAATGGGTCTTTTTGGACAAATAACGACAGTGGCAATGAAACGGCTCTATACCAATTTGATCCTCTACAGGGCGATGTAAAAAGGACTCTGGATATCAGTAATGTCCAAAATATTGATTGGGAAGATATGACCCAAGATGATACGCATATCTATATCGGAGATTTTGGAAACAATTTAGGCAATAGAAGAAATCTAGCGATCTATAAGTTTCCAAAAACGGAATTGGATTCGACCCAGGTGAATGATTGGCAAAAGATACAATTCTCTTTGTCGGATCAGACAGATTTTGCGTATTCTTATAATCACAATTTTGATATTGAATCATTGATTTCTTATCAGGATAGCTTATTTATATTCACAAAGAATTGGACCGACAAGCGATGTAAATTATATGTACTACCCAAAATGCCCGGAGAATATACAGCTCGATTAATATCTGACTTTAATACCAAAGGATTAATTACCTCAGCAACCTATAATCCGGAAAATCAGGTGGTTGTTTTACTTGGTTATAATT
>JAHEJC010000313.1 GCA_024639065.1 Lewinellaceae bacterium
AAGGTACCTATTTACTGAATATAAGTAATGGCGCATTTACCGCCAGTAAAATATTTCAAAAAATATAAAATTCTAAATTCCATTGTCGTATAAAGATTCAAATGATTTCATTTGGATCTTTTTTATTTTTCAGCAATCTTCGGGTTTTAAATAATACGAAATTACTACTGCAACTAGGGCACCCAAACTGAATATTTTTCCTCCATCTTCAGCTGTGAGATGCTTGGCGGTGCAAGGCAGTCTGCGAAAAAGATTTGAGCATATACTTTTCAAAAGGAGGATAACAGGTCAAAATAGCTATGACTCCAAGAATATTAGACTAAAGGATAGATAAGCCAAGTAGGAATTCCGGATTTTCATAGCATCCTCAACCAAATCGTAGTTAAACCAATAATAAGGAGGCAGAAAAAGTGGAGAACAAAGCACCTAATGATGGTCGCTACCCAATAAATTGCCTTAAGTATTCAGCTAATTATTCCATTTCCGTTTCATTACTAGCTTCTGCATAAGCAAGGTCGAGATCAACTTTGTAAGCATTTCCAATCAACCGTTTATAAGCGACATCTTGGTTCAAAATTTCTTCGTTTCCCAATAAAATAATTTGCTCACGTGCTCTGGTTATTGCCACGTTCAGTTTACGATCGACACCCTCACCAGACTTGGAAATCATTGTTTGAAGTTGCCTTAAGAAATTAGTACATAGAGAAAAGATAATGATATCCCGGGCCCCTCCCTGAAATCTTTCAACAGTATCGATGGTGTAATAATTTGGGTCTTTCGAGTGATCAAACAACATATTTTTAATCAAGGCGATTTGGGCTCGGTATGGAGTTATTACACCAATCGTATCATTTGTTATTGACTTATTATTAAAATTATATAGTTGCTCTAAAGCATGAATGATTTTTAATACCCATCCACCTTCATAATGATTCGTTTTTGTATGATTTTGATTATCCGTAGGGGTAGGTATATAAATGAGTCTATGGGATGACAAAATCTCGTCCAACGGTTGATGTTGAGAAGATGTCTCCAAGCGGAGTGGAACTTTAAGAGCCGGAACGCCTGGCATCACTTGCAATAATCCCTCGTAGAATTGAGTACTTGGAAATCTCATTAAATCTTCATGCATGCGGCCTTGGTAGCTCAAAATATCAAAAGCCCAATTCCATTGAGATTCACTGCATCGCTTGTATAATCGCTCAAACAACGAGTCCGCCATATTATAATAACCAATTTCATTCAAGCCAGGATTGTCAATTATAGCTTTGCTTTCATTTTGCACGACTACCGCAGGCAATTGTTTGTGATCACCGATTAGAATAAACTTTTTGAACAAAGGTAGAATCCCCATCAGTTGTGGATCTAAGATTTGAGATGCTTCATCAATAATTGCCAAATCAAATTTGAGTAAAGAAAGTAACTCCATTTTACCTTGTAGTGAAGATATTGTTCCGACCACAACGCGTTGTCGATTTAAGAATTCACTAAGGTCTTTTCTGGTGTTGATCTTTTCCATTTTGGATTGAAGCAACCGAGGTTTAAATCTAGGGGCAGTTGAATACCTGGATCCAATCCGGAAATAAGAATTTGGAATGTCCGGCCGGATAGATTCAATGGCTTCACAGATTTCATCCACGGCACGATTGGTGTAAGCCAACAATATGATTTTTTGGTGAGTAAAATCTACCAGATATCTAACCAGGCTTCTTAGCATAATGCTCGTTTTACCTGTACCTGGTGGTCCCCACATTAAAAAATAATCGTTTGCCAATAATGCTTTCTTCAATATCAAATGCTGTTCTTCAGTAAGTCCAACTTCTTTACTCAAATCTAATAATTGATTTGATGGGCTAGCAGGTGCCACTCGACCCATAATCAATTTTCTTTTCCTTTCAGCTGCTTGGGCGAATCCATACAAGCCACGATACAATCCAAGAAAACTGCTATCCAAAATATCTTTCTCTAAGTTCCAAAGACCATGTTTACGAAATAGCTCGATATTAATTTGTTTATTCCTTAGTTGCACCTTAACCATGTGTTCTTCTATTACCAATATAATGCACTTATAAATTTGGTGGTGCAACACAGCTTTCGCATCTCCTGTTTGTGGGTATAGCACAACGATATCTCCAATTCTGTAGTTGGCCAGTTTATTGGTTCGTTCCGTTTTAGCTAACCATAAACAAGGTGCCTGATCTTCTTGAGTAACTATTTTCTGAATACGCAGATGACTAAATATCTCGAATTTTTCCTCTTTATCAGCCAGTTCATTGAGCCATAATGACGCTAGTCCATTAATTCGCTCAGAACCCTCTTGCCCAATTTTGGCCAGATGATGCTCTGTAGCTATAAATCGCGAATAATATAACCATAAAGCTTTTTCTAAACCATCCAGATTTGCATAAGTCCTTTCGAAATCCTGAATATTTTGAGCGGTGAAACCAGACGCTTTTGGAAAATTATCAAGTCGGATTGACCGAAACATCTTATGTCCATCACGAATGGATTGACTTATCATCTTCTTTTCGAACCATAAAAGTTTATTCCTTATAAAAAGCGCTTCCTTTTGCTGAGACTTAATAATAGGCGCATGGCGGACTGTATCTTCTGTATAGAAGGAATATAAAATGTAATTAGCAGTATTAACTTTTTGAAATACGGATTGAATGAGTAGGTCATATAATAAGGTTTGGATATAATGATTATGATTAATTTTATATGCATTGGGCATAAAAGTTTTCCCACTTTTTAACTCAACAATATTTACACGACTTTTATTGGGCTTGTATTCAAACAAATCCAATCTACCCTGAATCCCATATTTCTCTGAATAAAATGAAGGTTCAAGCACTGAATCAACTGTTTGGATATCAAGACTTGGAAATATGACTTTAAGTGAGTGCTTCAAATTAAAGAAATGTCTTTTGCATTTCTGCATAAATTCTACAAGCTCTGTATCCGACATTTGGGCAAACTCCAAGGGATATAGATCGAATACTCTAGCAAAAACTTGGTTAAACTTTAGATTTTCTTTGGTTATTAATTCATCAAGGAAAAAGTTTGCAACATTTCCAGTGAGTAATGGAATGGTACTTTCGCGAGGCATGAATTTCTTCAGCACGTACCCCATTGGATCCGTTCCATAGTGCTTGAAACTCTCAGCAATACTAGTCACATCAATAAGAAAGTCTGGTTCCAAAACCAAAGAAGCAGGTCTGTAAATATTTCCGGTATCAACTTCTACTTGTAAAAGATTCATGGATATTGGAAATCCATCAATTAGAATGAGCGCTTCAATATTTTCTTGAAATAATTCATTCCTTCCCGGTATATTAATAAGTATCTGGATTTTTTCGTGAGGTGGAGATTCCGGGATTCCGATTAACAAGCCTTGATCTTTATCTAATTTCAACGCAATTATTCTAAGCTGATCATAATAGGTTTTGAGATCATAATGATCACTTTCTTCAAATGCATTTATTTCCGGGACAAGCGATTTGAATTCAATAGGCAAATCAATTTTATATAAAATTTCAATGCTTTTAATAACCGCAAACAAACCCAATTCATAGAGATCATGGAATTTTGCATCAGCCAGATTTTTTTGAAATTGATATTCTCGTCTAAACTTATGTATTAAGAAAAGGATTTTTTTCTGAATAGACCATTTATCCCCTGCAAAGGCTATCCTTGCAAACAAAGTTGAAAAATATAATCTTTCTCTTTTAGTAGTATCTAAATAAATAAAAGTAAATAGCTGGTGGAGTACGTCCACTTTATGTTCATAAGACCAATCTTGTTGGGTGAGTTCCTTTATTTCATTGAATAAAAGGCTTACAACTCCATGACTCATAGAAGAATCCTTAGAAAATTATCTTTTCAACTACATTATAAAGGTAAGTTTTTTATTTTTGTGCTCCCGTGATAGGTGAGGACTGTGTATTTTATTACCTTTACAAATTATAAAAATCTTTAATATATTGATTAGTATTAGGAATCTTGTGTTGATGCTGATGGTGGTTTATGTAACAGGATGTAAAGAAACACCAAAGAAACAAACCGAACGATTAAGTGGTGCTGGTCGGTCTTTAAATGAATGGGTAATCGCTCGTTCTTATCCCTATGGTAAAGTATTTAGTTCAAAATACACCAAAGGATTTGAGTTTCAACAAGAAAAGAAATTTCTGCGCAATCAAGAAAATAATGCCGATTGGCAAGCGATTGGACCTCATAATATTGGAGGCCGCACCTTATGTTTAGCTTTTCACCCTAGTAATCCGGATATAATATTTGCTGGTTCGGCAAGTGGTGGTCTGTGGAAAACGACTACAGCTGGTCGCAGTTTTATGCAAGGGGACCAATTGAAACTTGGTTGGGAACAAGTGCCTATTAACTTTCCAGTTTTGGCCATTTCTAGTATCGCCATAGATAGCGAGAATCCTGATATCATGTATCTAGGTACTGGTGAAATCTATAATAAAGAAAATGCTATGCCGGCCATATTCAATAGGTTTACCCGCGGTACATACGGTATTGGCATATTAAAGTCATCTAATGGAGGAAAAACCTGGAATCAAGTATTGGATTGGACTTATAAGGACCTATATGGGGTGATGGATATAGTAATCAATCCATTAAATTCAAATACAGTATTAGCTGCTACGTCTGAAGGGTTATTTGCCAGTTATAACTCAGGAACTGACTGGCAATTAATTCATGATATTGAAATGGCTATAGACATAGAGATGAATTCAGCTGACACGAGCCTCATTTTTGTCTCTAATGGCAGTTATAACAATACAGCTTTCAGCGGTGTTTATCGATCTGAAAATAGTGGTAAAGATTTTCAATTAATGGAAAACGGATTGCCTTCCAAATATACTGGACGCGCTTCGATCAAGTCGTCAAGTTCAGATCCTAGTCTTATTTATGCTTATGTCTCCAATGCTACAGCTGGTATTGGATTATTTCGTAGCCACAATTCAGGTGACGAATGGGAACTAATGAGCAATAAAGATATCACCAAATGGCAAGGCTGGTATGCCGGAGATGTGGCCATCAAACCGGATGAATCCAATACAGTAGTCATCGCTGGAATTGATGTGCATCGTTCAACCAATGGTGGTCAGACGGTGGCTCATTTTTCATCTTGGGAAGCTTGGAATAAAGGTAAAATAGAAATACTTGGGTCAGAGGGTTTGGATAATTATGTACATGCGGATATTCACAAAATATATTACCATCCTAATGATAGTGAGACCATTTTCTTTGCCACTGATGGAGGTGTTTTTGTTTCAGAGGACAATGGGCAAAGTTTTAAAGGCCGAAACGGCGGACTCCAAACGACTCAATTCTATGCCAATTTTTCAAATTCCTCAACGGATCCATTCTTTGCTATTGGTGGCTTGCAAGACAATGCAACCGCTATTTATGATGGGACCGATGAATGGTTAAGAGTTATTGGAGGTGATGGAATGTGCACAGCTATAAATAACTTTGATGATAATCTGGTATATGCCTCTTCTCAATCAGGTAATGTGTACAAATCTATCAATAAAGGTAAATCTTGGATTAGTATTAAGCCACCGAAATTATTACGAGACAAAGTAAGTTTTAATGTACCTTTTGAGTTAGCTCCCTCAGATCCTCAAATTATCTATCTGGGTGGTCAAAATGTATTTATGTCTGAGAATGGAGGAGATGATTGGAGGATTCTTACTGACACCAAAGTGGATGGAATTAATACTATTGTTTCGATATCAGTTGCACCTACAGATCCTTCTTTAATATACCTCACAACTGCACCTTCCTCAACCAGAAAGCCAAAACTCATGAAGAGTAATGGTGGAAGTATTTGGGAAATTATGGAAGGTCTGCCTGATCGTCTTGCTATGGATGTAGCCATTCATCCTGATAATTCAAACATCGTTTATGTAGTTTATAGCGGTTTCAATACCGACCATGTTTACAAAACGACCAATGGAGGCGTAAGTTGGGTTCCTATCGATGGTGGACTGCCTGACGTACCAACTAATACCGTGTTAATCGATCCTAATTCGCCCGAACATATATACATTGGAACTGATCTAGGCATCTATTTTAGCTCTGATGGGGGTACGAGTTGGGAAACCTACCAGGATGGACTTCCAAATACCATAATGGCAATGCATCTGAGCATTTCTCCTGCAAACAATAAACTCAGAATTGCCACCCATGGCAATGGCGTGTTTGAGGGTAATATCGTAAGTTCTGTAACTAGCAGCAAAGAACAAATTGTAGGTGCTGAGTTTAACTTAACTAATTATCCTAATCCGGCCACGGAAAGGACTACCTTGAAATGGGAACTCAAGAACACCTCAAACGTAAAAATCACGCTGCAGAACGAATTGGGTCAAACCATTCGATCTGTTTATAAAGGAGTACTACAGCCTGGAATTCAACAAATTCAAATCGAATTAGGTGATCTGAGTGCCGGAGCCTATTACTATATATTAGAAAGTTATGAAGTGAATGGTGGCCGAACGGGCAAAGTTGGCAAAAAGTTATTGAAAATATAGATCTAGAAATCGAGCTTTATTTCATCCCAAAGGTACCCTTGATCCCCTGTCAGTCTAACTTGGATTTCCATTAACGCCCAATTGACATCCAATCTTGCAAAACTTTTCTGACCAATAAGTTTGCCTAATTCGATAGCGATTAGGTTCATCTTCGACATTTTCATCCCACTTAAAGTGATCTCATAGATTAATTTACCCTCCCATACTAATTTTGATAATTCAGAAATGTGTCTATCATCAGAAATCAGAATGGGTCTATTTACCTGGTGTTCCCGAAAGCAGATTAAATAATTTGACGCGCTCATTTGGAAAATTTGCTCACTTTTCATAATTGTGCTCTTCTGGAATCAATTGAATCGCATTAGCGATAATGTGAATTGAGGCAATAGATTCTGTAAAATTGCATCGAGCCATTTCCATTTTGCATCGCCTAATATGCCGCCCTTTGAGTTGGGAACATAATTGTTCCGATCAAAATTATATAATAGCTCATCACAAAAGTATCTTACACGATCCGAATGCGCTCGTTTCAATAACTTCAATTGGTCCAACATCTAGAGAACGTGTCTCAATTTGTGATGATTCATAATATTATACATGCAATTACATAGGATTAATGTCAAAACAAATAGGTGCGAAAACACGAACATTAGTTGATATTCCTCGATGGCTTGGTTTATGAATATAGATAGTAATTAATAATTCCCTATGGAAAGTTTGCTATTTACTAATCAAATATCCATTTTAGCCAATGATGGATGTAGATGCGATAAGAATCAACTTCAGTGGCGATCAATTATTAATCATGAATTTCTGTTTGGCATTCATGATGTTCAGTGTTGCCTTAGACATAAAACCATCCGACTTTAAAAGAGTATTGACCTATCCAAAGGCTACCATAGTTGGTCTGACATCCCAATTAATTTTACTGCCTATCTTCACGCTCATTTTAATTAGCATTATGAATCCCCATCCAAGTATTGCTTTAGGAATGATTTTGGTGGCTGTCTGCCCAGGAGGCAATATCTCCAATTTTGCCACTCATCATGGTGGTGGAAATGCAGCACTTTCTATTACCTTGACTTCCATTATTACGCTTTGTGCTGTTTTTGTGACACCTTTCAGTTTTCAATGGTGGTCATCTTTTATTCCTACTCTTGAACCACTTTTGAGCAAAATTCAGGTTCGATTTATGGATATGGTCATCATCATATTCCAATTAATCGTGGTGCCGCTTTTTTTAGGTATGTTACTCCATTATAGAATGCCTAAATTTACGATGAAGATCAAGAAGACTGTAAAGAATATATCGTTGCTCATATTTCTTGGGTTTATTGTGGGCTCCTTAGCTGGTAATTTGGAAATCATTAAAAACTATCTAAAGATTGTCCTATTACTGGTTTTTCTACATAATACTATTGCGCTAATAAT
>JAHEJC010000314.1 GCA_024639065.1 Lewinellaceae bacterium
GCTAAACAAAATCATCCTCACTTTTTGATCTTCCTCTTCCCAAACTTCTTTAAATAGTCACTACCTGTATCCTTGCGAATTTTTCAACTATAATCAGATTACAACAACAGTCTACAGGGTGTTAGATCCCTTAGATGAGATAACTTTACGCAAATAGATATAGTTAATTAACTTTATTCAAATGTTGGCTGCTATTTTCAATATTTAAAAAATATGAAGGATAAAAAAAAGTTAGGGTTAGGCATAGCATTGGGGATTGCCATAGGAAGTGCAATAGGTATGGCTTTGGATAACATTGGAGTTTGGGTAGCTATTGGAATAGCATTAGGTGCTGGAATTGGAAGTAGATTAGATCAAAAAGACGAGAAAGACTAGCGAGCTTTATTTTGGTTAAGATAGGCAGAAAGCCATAGAATACTAATCAAGTGAATGTCGAAAATAAGAAACATCAGCCAACAAAACCTATTAGCAATGCCCTTCGGGACACTGCGCATAGCAGAGCCGTCAGCTTTCATTAGAACAAAATAAACCAATGATTAAATTTTTCAGAAAAATTAGACAGAGATTGTTGACAGAAAATAAATTCAGTAGATATCTGATTTATGCGATTGGAGAAATCATATTGGTAGTCATTGGAATTTTGATTGCGCTACAAATTAATAATTGGAATGAAGACCGAAAACAGAATGCAGAAGAAATCAAACTGCTGCAAAATTTCAGAAACAGTATTGAAGCAGATGCGGCAAGAGTCAATCAGCACATCAATGATTTTGAAAGAAGAAATGAATTAATAAATATTCTTCTCCGCCATATCAATGCGGATTTGCCCTACAGTGATTCACTCAGTATATATTTTATGAATTCAACTGCACTGTGGATGCCTCGACTGGACCAGGAGGTTTTTTCCACTCTTACATCCACGGATTTAAATATCATTTCAAATGATACTTTGAAAAAAGAAATTACTTCGTATTATTCATTTGCTAAAAGACAGTTTGATATTTTTATCAGCCGGTATGCAAATATAATTGAAGATGCCAGTAAAAATATTTTCCCAACCCGATTTAACGCCTTGTGGAATAATAGCTGGAATGACCCAGAAAAGGAATTACAAGGAGGCAGGGTGATGATTCCTAATGATTATGAGGCATTAAAAAAAGATAAGGAATACCTTTATTTTTTAAGGAGTCAGAAAAACCAATTATACTGGTATGTGAGAGAACCTTTGAAGCAAGCTAAAATACGTTCAGAAAACTTGCTCTCATCACTTGATCAAGAATTGAATCTTGATTAAAACTACAAAAGGCTAACCTTGTGTCCTATGAAAAGGGAATAACTTTACCACGTTTAAATTTTACTGCCTGCAGCAGGCAGGTCCTATGTGTGGTACAGTTCAAGCTGGTCTGTCCACAAGCATCTGTATGATCGATAAGAAAATTAAGCAACCTGCAGATTTCTATGAATCAGCAAATCAAAACTTTTCAACTTCATCCCCAAACTTCTTTAAATAGTCACTACCTGAATCCTTGCGAATTTTTCAACTATAATCAGATTACGACAACAGGCTAACTAGGTGTTAGAAGTCCCATAGATGAGTTAACTTTATACAAGTAGATATAGTCAATTAACTTTATTCAGTTGTTGGCACAATTAGGTGCAGACAACCCAGATAGTTTACACTTATAAAAGAATATAGTTTAACCTATTCTATTGACGAACAGTTTCATTGAAAATAAATGATTTTTATCACCTTTAAATATTTGTATTATGAAAACGTCTCAATTATTATTGACGTTCATCACCATTTTATTGCTTACCGCTTGCACTAAGGATGAGGAATCCCCCACCATCCAGCCACCGGATGAACCAGAAATAGAGAATGAAATAGAGAATTTTACAAAATTTACGTTCTCATCTAATGGGGTGGATATAAAGGGAAAAATATTTTTGCCTCCCTCACATGCAACAAATGACAGTTTGCCCGCCATCTATTTAATCGACTATACAGAACAGCATTTTGAAACTGCTAAAGATGAATTTGACCAAGTAATTAATGGTGTCGAACAGATCGATAATTTTGATGCCTTGGTTGTTACTTTAGAGGAACATCTTAATATTAATGCTAATCCTGTTGAATTTCAAAGTTATTATAAGACTTTTAAAGATATGACCACTTATGTTGATGGTATATACACTAACAATACAAGCAGAACCTTTATCGGTAGAGGAAGTGAAGCAGGGGTAGTATTAATGACTATGCTTCGTGAAGATGAAGAATCTTCAGTATTTGATAATTTTATAGCCACTGACTCCCCTACCCAATTCAACGATGTTGTAATAGCTATGGTTCAAGACGATGATTTTCCTGAAAACATATCCAACAAAAAGCTGCATTTTTCTTTTTCATCATCTAATGATTCTGCCAAATGCAACCAATTAATAAACTTGATTAATTCAAAAAAATATCCCTGGTTGACTTTTAAGTCAAGAGAATATTCAATGGATATTTATGAGAATGTATATACTTACTCTTTTGCTGATGGTTTAGAGTTTATTTTTAATTAAATGAGTATATCGGACGTGGAGTCTTAGTTTTGGAGTTTAAAACAAATTGAAAAGGCATGGACTATGCCCAACATGACTAAAACGACAAGTGTCGCTAAACGCTACACCTGCGTTTAGTCCGACGTTGTATGCCATTGTAAGAAACCTTAAAATTATGAATATAAACTATTTCATTTTTTTATTTCTCTTGATTTTTCCCACGATTGGGTATACCCAGCCTTCAAAAATAACCGAACCTGAATTGATTTTCGTGGATGGCGGAGAATTTCTTATAGGCTGCACTTATGGACAGAATCACCCGTGTATTAGTGATGAAAAACCATCAGTTCAGGTTGAATTATACGATTTTTGGATAGGCATGCATGAAGTTACAAATGCCCAGTATGCTGAATTCTTATCGCAATTAGGGAATCAAATCGAGGGTGATGGCGATTGGTATAAAGTAGACCAATACTCATTGATTAAAAAACAGGAGGATGGTTCATTTCAACCAATAAAAGGATTTGAAAACTATCCAGTAACAAACATAAGTTGGTTTGGAGCTAAAAAATATACTGAATGGTTGTCAAAGAAAACCAATAAATACTATCGATTGCCAACCGAAGCAGAATGGGAATATGCCGCACGAGGAGGGCAAAAGAGTGAAGGATATATCTTTTCTGGAAGCAATATAGCAGAAGAAGTCGGCTGGATAAGTGATTTTGCCGCAGAGTCCAAAACTGGATGGAACTTTAAGAAGGATAAAGGAATCCATCCGGTAGGACAAAAAAAGGCTAACGAATTAGGGATTCACGACATGAGCGGTAACGCGAGTGAATGGTGTGAGGACTATTACCAAAATTTCTATGAAACAGGAATCAATCCTATGGGAGCTGAAATAGGTTCTCTACGTGTTTTAAGAGGAGGAAGCTATGACAATAAACCTGCTGACGGTCGGGTTTCCGCCAGAAATTACGCTCAACATGTTAACAGGTTTGCAGTAAATAAAGGCTTCAGAGTGGTCATGGAAAACGACATTTCTGATAAGATAAATTCTTTTGTAACGAAAAATGACTTCAACGGAACAATTCTAGTTAAAAAGAAAGGCAGAACTATTTATCATCAGAGTTTCGGATTTGCTAATAGGAATAAAAATATCCCAAACTCAAATAATACTAAATATTCCATTGCTTCAATAACTAAGCTTTTTACATCTGTTATTATACTGCAATTGGTTGAAGAAGGTAAACTGTATTTAAATAAAGAAATTGTAGAATATCTCCCTAACTACCAAGGGCCAGCAGCCAATAAAGTAACTATTCATCACCTCTTAACTCATACCTCGGGGATACAGAACTGTGAAGAAATAAGAAAAGATAGTA
Source organism: Lewinellaceae bacterium (assembly GCA_024639065.1). Classification (GTDB taxonomy): domain Bacteria; phylum Bacteroidota; class Bacteroidia; order Chitinophagales; family Saprospiraceae; genus JAHEJC01. Next base: position 3,927 of record JAHEJC010000314.1, read on the forward strand.
TTGGTCTTCCTGACGTTTATATAGATAATGTTTCAACTGATGAACTGCTTCATAAATATTGTAGCGGAAAACAAATAGCAGAAGCAGGTTCCACCTTCAATTATAATAATGGTGAATACTTAATACTGGGTAAGATCATTGAGAAGGTTACCAACAACTCCTATGAAAACGTATTGAAAAAGAGGATTCTTAATCCTTTGCAAATGGAAAATAGTGGTTTAATAACTACCTCATCTATGCTTGAGGATTTTGCTCAAGGCTACAAATGGAACAACGAAACGAATGTTTTTGAGAAAGATCCAGAAAGACTTTATCAAAATTACTTTTCTGCAGGTGCTATGTATTCTACCGCGACAGACCTTATTAAATTTTCTGATGCATTATATGGTAATAAGTTAATTGATGAAAACTCACTGAAATTACTATTAACCAACTACCCTCAAACCAGAAATTATGGATATGGTCTCTGGGTAATATACCCAAAGTACAATAGAACAGTGGTAAAAGTGTCACAGCGTTTTGGAAGGATTTGGGGAGTGAATACTTTACTGAGTTCTTTTTTAGATCATGATATAACGGTTATAGTACTCGCCAATACTGATAAAGTCTTTGTGTCTGAATTTCAGAATATCATAGGTGAACAAATTTTGAATTAAAACGGCATACAACAAACACTAAAATAAATATGCGAAATGAGCCCTAAGATATGGGAATGCGAATAGGGAACATAACTGATTCTAGCGATTGGGACGCCTACTCATTTTTAGTTGAGCGTTACCTACCATTCAGGAAAACATCCAATTATAAACGAACGCAATGACTTGACATGGAACTTAATTGTACGTAGATTTGTACATTATTCAGTACAAGTATTGTAAAAATGAAAGCAGTAACAATTTCCACTTTAAGAGCAAAAATGAAAGCTTATTTCGATCTAGTCAGCAAATCATTAGATGTCATTATTGTACCAAGAAATAATAATGATGATGATGCGATTGTGATTATGTCGATCAAAGAATATAATTCCTTGAAAGAAACGGAGTATCTTTTGTCCAGTGAATCCAATAGAAAGCGGCTTCAAGAATCCATAGATCAATTAAAATCAGGGGATACGGTAACTTATTCATTAGACGACTAGATTAATAGACCAATGGATATCATATTTACCAAAAATGCTTGGGAAGACTTTAGCTATTGGATAGATACGGACGAAGAAATAGTCAAGAAGATTAAAGAACTAATCAGATCAATCAAAGAAAATCCGTTTAAAGGAATAGGCAAGCCCGAACCGTTAAAGTATTCTTTGAAAGGATATTGGTCGAGGCGAATTACTCAAGAACATCGACTGGTATATAAAGTAACTGGTAAGAAAGGAGTAGATCAAAAGTGCATAATTATACAATGTCGATATCATTATGATGACTAGACGATAAACGGTAGGTAATAATGTGCATGTCGTATAAGCCAAAGCAATCAACAACCAATGATTCAATTCTTTCGAAAAATTAGACAAAAACTACTCTCTGAAAATAAATTCAGCAAATATCTTCTATATGCAATTGGAGAAGTTATTCTTGTTGTTATTGGAATTTTGATTGCATTACAAATAAACAATTGGAATGAAAACCGAAAATTAGAAGATGCAAAACAGAACTATTATCAGCAACTCTTAGTGGACTTAGAAGTTGATAAAAACTACGCTAAAAGTATAATAGATAGACTTGAATCATCTATAACTAAATACAACAAATACCAAGAAACTTTTAAACAACCCTACATCAACTTCGCTCAAACTATACAAAATCTTGGTATTAATAATTTCACATCTGTAAATTTGGAATTCAAAACAAGTACGATTAAATCACTAATCAATACTGGAGATATAAAGTTACTAGAGCCCAAACTACGTAATAAATTGACCGAGTACAACGCAAATAAGACTCAAACGCTGAACTTATAGGAAATGAAATAAACCGAAACTAAATTCTAAATAAAAAAATAATTTTAAATAGTGCAATAATGAGATTACCAATTACCTATAAAAACCTTTCACTCAAATTTTGGGCTGGTTGCAATGGATACTTAGCTATGGGTCTAGCGTTCATATCATTTCTTCTTTTTACTCCATTTATTAGTACCACAGTAGCTCAGGATGCCCACTACGATGTTGTCGTGATTGGTGGTACACCAGCTGGAATTGCAGCGGCGATTGCTGCCGGGCGTGCAGAAAAGACGGTTATATTGATAGAGCAATCACCGGTGCTGGGAGGAGTACTTGCCTCAGGTGTCCTGAGACTGGATGATCATATAAGAGAAGCGAATAGCGGAGTAATAGAAGAATTTCGGCAGCGAGTAAGGACCTACCATCTGACAAAACTTTCGAATGACCCAGTGGTGAAAGCACATATACAACAACCTGCTTCTATACCGTGGAGTGCTGCCGATGGGCGGGTATGGGAACCTAGTACAGCAGCCACGATCTACGCTGAAATGGTCGCAGAGGTGCCAGCGATCTCTACTCGATTTAACCAAGTTGCTGTTGATGTCAAACTAAAAGGTGATCGCGTCGTAGGGGTTATTACGCAAGATCGCGACAATATGGGAAAACTCGGAAAAAAGCATTCGTATAACGGCAGAGTAATCATTGATGCGACCTATGAAGGTGATCTTGCAGAATTTGCAGAGGTGCCATTTCGTATAGGCAGAGAAGCCCGTTCGAAAGAAGAACCTCATGCAGGCCTCATCTATACGGATGGTTTTGGCTCGAAACCAGGAGTACTGAAAGGCACGATTTTTCCGGGTAGTACCGGAGAAGCGGATAATAGGACCCAGGCCTTTACTTTTCGAATGACGGGCAAAGATTACGGCCGGCCGGACCACCCTTATCGACTGAATGTACCCCCAAAGGACTATGATCCTACAAAATACAAATGGAATTCGAATCAGAAACCGATCGTGCCAAATGGCAAATTCGATTTGCTTGGCATCAATTATGGAGCCGATTTGACCGGGTATTCGACGCGCTATATCTTAGCGGATTGGGAAGAACGAACGAAAATTGAAGAGGTCTACCGTAACCATTCGCTTGGCTGGCTGTACTACATACAGACGGAGGGAGGCTCACCTCATGTGGGTTTAGCAGACGACGAGTTCATGGACCACGGCAACTTTCCATACCGCCTGTATGTGCGTCAGGGTCGCCGGATCGAGGGTCTATATACCCTAACGGAAAGTGATCTTCACAAAGATCTTCGTGGTAATGGAATTAGGGGACCATTACACCCCGAATCGGTTGCAATTGGCATGTATCCGATCGATGCGCACAATGTGCAAAATCCAACTACACGTCATGCAGATCCATACGGTGAAGGAGCTGCGGAGGGAGATATTCACCTTGAGGACGTCACTGGACCATACCAAATCCCTTATGGAGTGATGGTACCCAGAAACCGTAAGGGTTTGCTTTTTCCGGTTTGCATTTCATCAACACACCTCGCCATGTCAAGTGTTCGTATGGAACCTGTATGGTCTTCGCTCGGGCAAGCCGCTGGGGTTGCTGCCGTACAGGCCCTCGACAGTGGGCATGAGCTCAGTGAACTAGATGTCCACAACATACAGGACGAATTGATACGCCAGGGTTCCTTTCTGTTTTTCTACAAAGATCTGCCAGGCAATGCCCCGGAGTTTGAGGCTGTACAAAAGCTTAGTTTGCTGGGAGCGGTGGATAGTGATGCGAACTACTATTTTCGTGCGAATCAGCCGGTCTCCAGAGGCGAGTTTGCTCGTATGGTCATTAAAGGATTCCAACTGCCGATCAGTATTACTGCGGCTCATTTCGATGATGTACCCCGCGGACATCCTGCATTTAAATATATTGAATCTTTGTACGATTATTCTACCCAATCCACTGAACCATTCTTTGATTATGAAGTGCGAAATTACTTAAGCTATTGGTGGGGAGAACGATCGGTGAAAGGACCTCCTGTATTTTCATATCCCGATCATGCGGTATCAGGTGCAATGGCCACCAGAATTATTTCGGGTTTGCTAAAAA
>JAHEJC010000315.1:0-4269 GCA_024639065.1 Lewinellaceae bacterium
CTTCTTGCCAAGTTTCAATGGTCTCGTTGCGCATTGAATTGTTGGCCATGTGAACCGCGAGTGCCGACTCTTTACCTGTTTCTACGGTACTCTTTACAGGAGCTCCATCCATAATGCTGTCTGCAAATCCATGTAAGGCATAAGTAGTTGCGTTCCAACCTTCATTTTTCTCAATCGGAATTTCCCAGGCTTTACCTGGCTCCACTTTTAAGGTTGCTCCACTCACTCCATCAACGATCCCTTTCTCTTTTTTCGCTTGCTCCAGCAAGCTTTGTTCGGCAATATAAAAGGCTTTTTCATAATTGATTTCTACAGTGCCCAACGTGCCGATCAATTTGATCACAAAGTTTTGATGTTGGTTGGACAAATGAGAGGAAACAATTCCAGTAATATTGTTGGGATATTTGACCGTCAAATTGATATTGTCATAAGTTTCGCGCCCATCGTTATAACGACTGATACTACCGAACCCAGATATTTTCTGTGGATGACTACCTAACATTCGGTTGACTACATCGATTTGATGCGAACTCAATTCAGCAGCGAGTCCACCAGAATATTCTCGATACATACGCCAATTGACGACTCGTTCCATTTTCGGATCATCCACTGGTCTTCGCCAGTCATTGTTTCGATTATAATGGCAAATAAAGTGTTTAATCTCACCTAAATCGCCCTGATTTATTCCTTTGTGGACCGTATCATAAAGCGGATAATAACGATATTGAAATCCTACCTGAAATACTTTATCACTTTGTTTAACTTTTCTGGTTGTCTCTAAAGTCTGAGCAGTATTATAAGTCATCGTTTTTTCACAATAAATATGTTTCCCAGCATCAACCGCATCTAAAACCATCTGATGGTGCAAATAGAGCGGAGAGGCAATAACTACCGCATCAATGGATGAATTGTCAAGCAGCGCTCGATAATCCTCATATCCCTTGGCATTTGGAGAAGCGTAATTCAATCCTTTCTCCAAATATTTTGGTCGGATATCACAACACGCATCAAGCGAAAATTTTGAAATTCTGCTAATTTCGCTAGCCAAGCCGGTACCACGGCTTCCAGTCCCAATAATTCCGATTCGTACTTGATCTTCGGAACTCCAAAAACTTTTTGGAAAACCAAGTCCAATACCAGCAGTAGTGAGCCCACTGGTTACTATAAATGATCGTCGGGAAAGATTATTCATGATTATTAAAATTTTAGATTGTATAAAGTTAAGCAATTTTCACATGGCAAGGAAATCATTCACTCAAAGATGCGATTTGCAATTTGCGATCATCCTAAACTCAATCAAAATTTCAGATCCAGGAATTAATGGCTTCAATACCAGGCATCACTGACTGTATTAAAACTGACCTAATGGGTAGTTACACTTTGAGCCAAATTCTTCTTTGGAACATTTTGGAAAATGGTTAAAAGAATTGACTAATTCACTTTTAGTATGAAGACATTATATAATTATTTATGAAATAGGTGTCATGTTTTAAAAAGGATGATCCTATCTGGTATGTAGATGTATTTTAAACATTGAGAGGTTAAAAAAATTTGGCAAAATTAGTACTTCGACCAATTAGGAAATTGCACAAAACGGACAATGTGACCACTAGTTAGTTATATGATAAGGGGCAGCTAAACCACACAGCGAAACGTAACGTGATCCGTTTTGTGTGCATATGAAAAAACAATTTTGGACCTATGCTCCCGGGCCCTTATTGGGCCATTTGGTCAAATGCTTTTGGCTATATAAAACGGATAATAGCCTAGATTTACCATTAGCTGATCGATATATTCCTGATGGCCAGTTTGAAATAATATTAGATCTGGGTGATAATTTTGCTCAGCAAAATAATGATGGTAGTTGGGTGAAAGCGCCTTCTTTATTTCTAGCCGGTGGTTACACAGAGCATTTTTTTGTAAAGTCCGGTCAAAGTATTTACCGGTTGGGTGCAGTAATCAAGCGAGGCATGGTGCAACATGTGATTAGAGAAGATCTTATGCATCTAAAAGGGAGAAATACTGATTTGGAGGATATATGGGGTGATTCGATAAAATCATTTGGAGACCATTTGCGAAGCCTTCATTCTCCAATGCGTATTTTTAAAGCTTTGGAAACCTTTTTGTATAATACAATTAAATTTGATACTAACGATTCGACATTTGAGTGGGTAATCAATGAAATGGTGAGGTATAATGGAAATAGTTCAGTTCGGAGTTTAGCTCAAAAGGCACACATGAGTGAAAGACAATTTAGACGAAAATTCCGGGAAAAGATAGGTTTATCACCTAAACAATATATGAAGATCATTCGCGTAGCCAGTGCTACTCAAAATATTATTAAATGTAAACATCAAAAATTATCCGATATAGCCTACGAGGTAGGTTTTGCAGATCAATCACATTTAATCAGGGAGTTTAAATCGATTGCAGGGATTAATCCAAAAGCTTTTATAAGCGAACCGCATCCACTCACCGAACAGTTAATTTTGACATTATGAACAAATTGATTTATGGGTTTTTCATTGCCTTTATCGCATGTACATCTATGCCCAACTCTAAAGAAATTAATAAGCATCCATTATTGAATACATTTTATAGTACTCCATCCGACACGCCACAGTTAACACTTGAAAGTTCACATATCGACAGAGACTTTGCAATTAACTTAGATCACACCAGAATTCTGTACACCATGCAAAGCTTAAAATTTAAAAAAAGTGTAATAGTTGAAATATTGAAGGAAGGTGATCAATGGTCAATACCGGCCATTGTTCCTTTTAGTGGCACCTTCCGCGACCTGGAACCATTTTTTCATCCTGATCAGAGCAAATTATATTTTGCATCCGATCGACCCAAAAATAAGGGAGAAGATCCTGCAGATTTTAATATTTGGTACGTAGAATATGCTGACGGACTGTATGGTGATCTATTTTTATTGGATACCACCATCAATAAACCAGGAAATGAATTTTATCCTAGTGTGGCCAGTAACGGAAATATATATTTTACTGCTCAAAGAGCTGATGGAGTAGGAGGGGAGGATATCTATTTTAGTAAATGGGAAAATGGAGTTTATTTAGATTCTCAACCCCTGGATCCTGTGAGTAGCTCTGGATACGAATTTAACGCATTTATTGCACCCGACGAGTCATTTTTAATCTGTTCTGGTTATAACAAGCCAGACGACCTCGGCGGAGGAGACTTGTATATTTACCATAATAATAATGGAGCATGGGATAACGGAACTCATTTAACAGGTAGGGTAAATAGTCCTTTTCTGGATTATAGCCCATTCGTGGATATTGGCAATAATGTTCTTTACTTCAGTTCCGAAAGAATGAGTTCATTTTTTACCGATAATACTAAAATGAATTATCGAGAATGGATTGGGGCTTTAAGTGGCTCACAAAATGGCTGCAGTAATATTTATAAAGTAAAATTGAATTTAGACAGAAAGTAATTTAAATAAATAGCCAAGGGATATCGGCAAATCCTCATCAGAGTTTTGTCCTGTTTAAGCTCGTCAATTCGAAAGTTTAACTAGTTCTTATAGTTAAGCAGCTATACTCGTATCGTTAATTATAGAATTTGAAATTATAATTGTTGACCAACAATTAAAAAAATGCCGTTTTGTACAATTTTGTGTGAATAGGTTACCTATACTTTTGCATTTAGTGAGATTTTTTTTCATACGATCGGATTGTCATACGACAGGCCGGTATGATAATTCATCGTATGGCGCATGAAAAAATTTCCACCTATTTATTAACTAAATGGATTAGATAATGAGAAAAATTTCATTAATTATTATTATGCTGATGAGTCTATTAGCATACTCATTTGCCCAAAGACAGATTACCGGTACGGTAACAGATGTTAGCGGCGAATCGCTCATAGGAGCCAACATTCAAGTAAAAGGAACAACAGTAGGTGCGGTCACCGATTTTAATGGCCTTTATACATTAGATGTCCCTGCTGGAAGTAACGTATTGATATTTAGCTACACGGGTTTTGAGACCCAGGAAATTGAACTGGGAAATTCAACTCAAGTAGATGCGATACTGGTTGAGGGAATTACCTTGTCTGAAGCTGTGGTTACTGCTTTAGGTATAGAACGAGAAGAAAAATCACTGGGTTATTCTATTCAGGAGGTGGACGGAGATGACTTGTCTTTGGCAAGAGACCAGAATATTACCTCTGCTTTAGCAGGCCAGATTGCCGGTGTGCAGGTCATTTCTGCATCGGGTGCCTCCCTGGGAGGAACCG
>JAHEJC010000315.1:4369-7972 GCA_024639065.1 Lewinellaceae bacterium
CAGGAGGTGGACGGAGATGACTTGTCTTTGGCAAGAGACCAGAATATTACCTCTGCTTTAGCAGGCCAGATTGCCGGTGTGCAGGTCATTTCTGCATCGGGTGCCTCCCTGGGAGGAACCGCTAAGATACGGATTAGAGGCGCTAATTCTTTAACAGGTGGAAGTCCTTTGTATGTTGTCGACGGAACGCCTATAGACAACAGTAATTTTTCAAGAAGGACCTCCAATCCGAGCAGTACCGATAACAATCGGGGAGTAGATTTTGGAAACTTAGCACAGGATATCAACCCTGATGATGTTGAAACTATCTCTGTTTTAAAAGGACCTTCTGCTACAGCATTGTATGGACAAAGAGCTGCTGGTGGGGTGGTGTTGATCACTACCAAAAAAGGAGTGAAACGAAATGGGATAGGGGTAACCATCAATTCTTCCGTTACTGCCGAGAATGTTTATATATTGCCTGAATATCAAAACGAATATGCTGGAGGTTATACCCAGCAGTTTATTGAGACCACGGATCCAGTAGATGGTCAATCGTATAATGTATTAAACTTTGCGGCAGACGAGAGCTGGGGTCCCAGGATTGCCGGGCAACCATATAGACCTTGGTGGTCCTGGTTTCCAGGCACTCCGGACTATGGGAAAGTGGTTCCCTTAACTTCCAACCCAAATAATGTAAGGGATTTCTTTGAAACCGGAGTGACTTATAACAATGCCATATCACTATCCGGTGGCAACGATAATACTCTTTTTCGATTCTCCTATGCGAATGTCAATCAATCAGGTATTATTCCAAACAGTAAATTGAACAAAAATAATATTGGAATTTCAGCTTCTACTAAGTTGACCGATCAGTTGACACTTTCTACTAGTATCAACTTGGCTAAAAATGAGGTCTCAGGAAGGCCTACGTACGGTTATGAAGGTAACAATCCGGTTTTGTCTTTTAATCAATGGTTTCAACGACAATTGGACATTGACAGGCTTAGAGACTACAAAAATCAAGATGGTACTTTTAAAAGTTGGAATATTCGCAGCGCTACTAATCTAAGACCTTTGTATTGGGATAGTCCTTTCTTTAGTGTTTATGAAAATGCACCTACAGATAGTAGAGATAGATATTTTGGCAATGTGAGTTTGAATTATAAAATCTCAGATCATCTGTCCATTAAAGGGGTGGCTCACCGGGATAGCTATACGCAGCGCATTGAATCAAAAGTAACCACGGGTGGGTTAGCCCAAGATCAATATTCTGAATTTGTTGCCAATGGAAGCGAAGACAATTATGAACTATTATTGACTTTCAACAAACAATTTGGAAATATTTCATTTGATGCCAACGCAGGTGGGAATATCAGAAACAATTCCATCCATCAGAACTTTCTTGCAACCCAAGGTGGATTGAATGCTCCAAATCTATTTAATATTAAAGCTTCTACCGATCGACCGGTAACTACATCATTCATTTCGGAGAAAGTAGTAAGGTCAGTTTACGCAGCTGCAAACATTGGGTTTAAGAGTTTGCTTTATCTAGGTGCAACCATCCGGAACGATTGGTCCTCCGCTTTACCTGCTGATAATAATTCTTACTTATATCCATCCGTATCTGGAAGTTTTGTTTTCTCTGAGTTAATCAACAACAGTAAAATTATTTCCTTTGGAAAGATTAGAGCGTCTGTTGCTCAGGTGGGCTCGGATCTTAACCCTTATCTCACCAGCTTTACCTTTGCTGCTGGGGTACCTTATGGATCGTCAGCTGCGTTCACCTTGCCTAATACATTAATCAATGAAGATTTAAAACCCGCTTTGACTTCCTCGTATGAAATAGGTTTGGATATGCGATTCTTAAATAATCGATTGGGTTTTGATTTGACCTATTATGATCAACATGCTAAAGATCAGATACTAACGCTACAGGTACCAGGGTCATCTGGTTTTGGCGCAGCCATTATCAACGCTGGAGATATCCAATCTGAAGGTCTTGAGCTGGCGCTTTTCGCTACACCGGTAGATCAGAAGAAATTTAGCTGGGATATAAATTTCAACATTGCTAAGAATACTTCCAGGGTGATAGAATTGGCTGATGGTCTGGATAATCGAGTACTTAATGCATGGGGCTGGGGAGGTATTTCGGTTAATGCGCCAGTTGGAGGTGAATGGGGTGAATTTAGAGGAACTGGATTTAAATATCATGCGAATGGAGAAAAGATCATTACTGAAGATGGAATGTATGAAAAAGTAACCAATCAAAGTATGGGTGGTTTATTACCAGATTATACCGGTGGTTTTAGAAATACATTTCAGATCGGAGGCTTCAATGTAGGCGCGTTTGTGGAGTTCCAGATTGGTGGTCAGTTTCATTCAGTTACAAAAATGTTTAATGCTTATTCCGGTCTCTCTAGCGAGACAACAGTAATTAATGACAATGGTAAAAATGTGCGAGATCCACTCGAAGAAGGAGGAGGAGTAAAGGTAGAAGGTGTTTTAGAAGACGGGACTCCGCATGTAGCTTATGTTGAACCACAAACCCTTTATAGTGATAACCTGTTTGCTTTAAATGAAAACTGGTTATATGACGCAACTTATGTGAAACTAAGGGAAGTCAGTATTGGATATAGTCTGCCAAAAAGCTTGTTTTCAAATCTACCAATTCAAAGCATTTCATTATCACTGATTGGACGGAATTTAGCTTTATTGCACAGTGAGGTAGATGGTATTGATCCATCTGAAATTTCACCTGGAAGTAACGCTTATGTCTTTCAAGAGAATGGTATACTGCCAGGAGTAAGATCCTTAGGCGTTAATCTCAAACTTGGTTTTTAATCATTCACATCAAAAATATTAAATATGAAAAAGATAAATTTAAATAGTTTGATGTTCTTGGGAATGCTGTTATTATATTCTAATTGCAGTGATTTTGGGGAAACAAATCTGGATCCTAATAACACCACCAAAGTTGCACCCAGCACCCTTTTTACCTCAGCTCAAACTGCCATTCAGTTTGTGGTTGGTAGTTTCATCGCAGAACTTTGGGCCCAGCATATGTCAGAAACTCAATATACTAGTAATTCAAGATATCAAACAATCAATTACAATTTTAATGGTTGGTATACCGGACCATTAGCAGATTTACAGCATATTATTGACCTCAATTCGAATGAAGATACTCGTGAAGAAGCTTTATCTAGTGGGTCAAATGCTAACCAAATCGCAGTGGCCAGAATTTTGAAAGCCTATTTTTTCCATCATATGACCGACACGTGGGGGCCACTTCCCTACAGTCAATCTTTACAGGGAAGAGAAAACTTTAAACCATCATATGATGCTCAGGAGAGAATCTATCAAGATCTGATAAAAGAATTGAAAGAAACGGTTATTCAGATCGATGGAGGGAATGGTATTTCAGGAGATATTCTGTTTAGTGGTGATATGGATGCATGGAAAAGATTTGCTAATACCTTGCGTTTAAACATAGCTTTAAGAATGTCTGAAGTAGATCCGGTTCAAGCAAAAACTGAATTTATTGATGCTTTGAATAGTGGGGTAATCGACCAGGATGTAATGTATCCTTATCTTGCCGAAGCCAATAATCAAAATCCCTGG
>JAHEJC010000613.1 GCA_024639065.1 Lewinellaceae bacterium
TGATTTAATTAGAAATATTTGAATGCGAGCAATAGTGAAATTTCTCCATGCTTTTATTTTGGCAAGATAATCATCATAAAAGAAAAAGTGGAATGAAGCCACACCCCAAAACCACTTTTCCTTTATCATGTTACCGATGCTGCTATTTTTTACCGGCAACTAAAACAAATGAAATAGTATCAGATGCTTCTAATCTTATTTTCTTCGCTTCTGCGTATTCATTATCATTATACCACCCCAGTGCTTTTTCTTTAGATGGGAATTCAATTACCACATGCAAATTTCCTTGAATTTCACCTTCAAAATTTTCAGGATTTTTGTCTGAAATTATTGCTTTTCCACCATACTTTTTCGTTAAAGGAGCTGCTTTCTCTCCGTATAATTTCAACTTCTCAAAGTCATGTACTTTTGCGGTAATGATGTAATAAGCTTTTGTGTTTTTTTCCATATTTATACTCATTTAGGATTTAGGCCTAATGTTGACTAATTTCCTTTAACATCCAGTACTTCAACTAGCTTTTGTGCAACCTGTGCGGACGATGCTGGGTTTTGTCCCGTGATGAGCAGGCCATCTCGCTGTACCAAGGGCGTCCAGTTGTCATTCTTCGAATATTTCCCTCCACGAGTTTTCAACTCATCTTCTACAAGGTGAGGAACAACCTCGTTCGTACCATATTCTGTTTCTTCTGAAGTTGAGAACCCAGTTACCTGCCTGCCTTTTACAATGAATTCTCCCTGAGGATCCTTAACATTTAAGATGCTTCCCACTCCATGGCAGAGCGCTGAAACAGGCTTGTTTTTTGCCCAAAACGCCTCAATCAATTGAATTGAGTTTTTATCAAAGACAAGATCATAAAGTGGTCCCTGGCCTCCCGGGCAGAATACAGCATCATAGTCACTTTCATTGACTTCAGTGAGTTTAATCGTATTAGAGATCAACTTAATTGCTTCTGCATCGTCTTTAAAGCGATGTGTTGCATCAGTTTGAAAATCGTGCTGTTCACTTACAGGGTCGATTGGGGCTGCGCCTCCTTTTGGTGATGCGAATGATACCGAAATTCCAGCATCCTTAAACGTATAGTAAGGAGAGGCTATTTCTTCAAACCAGGTACCGGTCTTATTGCCAGTATCGCCAAATTGATCGTGAGAAGTCATTACAAATAGTACTTTTTTCATCTTTTCAATTTTTTTATGTGAATAATGATTGATTGAAGTCTACCTTATCTTTATGGTATTGAGACAAACAACAGAACAAAATTATGCACAACAAGATGAAAAAAAATTGATGTATGATAAGTAATCAGACTTGTAGATATTCTTTTCGTACTCGGCTCAAACTTTCAGGTGTAATTCCCAAATAACTGGCTATATGATAGTTCTTTACACGTTGTTCAATATCTGGGTATGTGATGCGGAAATTTGAATATCTTTGTTTTGCGCTCAAGGATAAATTATTGATTGTTTTCCTTTGTGAAGCAACAAAACTTCTTTCTAAATTAATTCTGGTATATGATTCAAGTTTTGGGATTTCATTGTAGAGCGACTCCCAAACATCTTTATCGATTCTAACCAAATGGCAGTCCTCTATACATTGCACATATAATATAGATTTCTCTCCTCCAAAATAGGAAATGTGATCTCCAATAAACCAATTTTCAATGGCAAATGTAACAGTATGTTCCTTTCCAGTAACATCAATAAAAAAAGACCTTAAACAACCTTTGAGCACAAAAAAATGAAATGTAGTAAATTGACCAGGTTTAATAATGACTTCTTTCTTTTTGAATTTTAATTCTCTAAGCTTTTGAGCTATTATGTCAAATTCGCTTTCTGAAATACTTATACGAGAATTTATATGGTCATATAGTCGATTCATGTAGATTTTTCTTTTAATTACTTATAACGGATAGGCCGTACCCGTCGTGCCGACCTTAGGAGGCATGATCGTGGTCACGGCTTGTTAGCGTTTCGTTGTTTTTCATTTCATTCTCTTTGTTTCACTCTTCCCGTTTTACTTATTCCCTTGCACGAGATACCAATCCACCCAAGCAGCTATCTGTTTCACGGAATTGGGACGTAAGAGGATTTTTCTTTGGTTGTCCAATAAATACATCGTCGGAGTGGCAAAGACATAGTAATCTTTTACAATCTCACTATCCCATTTTTTATAATCACAC